>JAJAYX010000633.1 GCA_026785985.1 Rudanella sp.
ACAACCTGCTGTTCTGGTTTTTCAAGACCTACGTGGCCGATCCTTCCCGCTTGCCACACGCCTACGAAATGATTCATTACCCCTATTTGCTGGCGGGATTTCTGGCCCTCTTTTTCACTTCGCTCAACCTCATTCCCATTGGCCAACTCGATGGGGGACATGTGCTTTATGCGCTCATTGGCCGCGATTGGTTCCGGAAGTTAGCTCCGGTTCTGTTTGTGGGTTTTGCCTTTTATGCAGGTCTGGGCTGGTTCACGGTGCAGGAATTTAACCTCGTTAGCGACAACGATTTTTTAGCCAAACTGGCGAATCTTGCTCTGTACGTGTTCTTTCTGTCGATTTGCTTCTCGCGCATTTCCGAAACTAACAAAACCACTGCCTGGCTGCTGGCTCTATCGGTTGTGATGGTGCAACTGAGCCTGTCGTATGTTTTCCCCGATTTGAAAGGCTACCCCGGCTTCTTCGCCTTTGTCTTTATTCTGGGTCGTTTCCTCGGTGTTTACCACCCCGAAACTGAACTACAGGAACCATTAGACACCAAACGCAAAGTGCTTGGCTGGTTAGCTCTGATCATTTTTGTGATTAGTTTCAGCCCGCAGCCGTTTATTTTCTGATTACTGCATTCCGCCCATCTGCACCATCTGGAGGCTTTCAATGGCCTGTTTCTGGTTGTATTCGTTAGCCATTGAGCGGGCGTTTATCAGGTCGACAATGGTGCCGATGCCGCACAGACCGAGCGTCAGGAAATACAGAATTCCCATGCCGATTTGCCCCAGTATGAAGCGGTGAATGCCCGCAAAGCCAACAAAGCCAGCTAAAGCAACGATCAGGATGGTTTGCCCATCTTTGCGTTTGGTGCGGTATAAATAAGCAAACTGCTGGAGCTGTTCGGGCGTGAGGTCGCGGGTGATGGTCTGCACGTAGTTCAGCTCATCGGGCTGCATATCGGGCAGAAACAGGAGGGGGTTTGATTGGGGATTCATGGCGTTATTTTGTGAACTAATGGCCTAAAGGTGAGGAGTTGGCGCATTCGGTTCAACAAAATCAGGAGGGCCGGAATAGTGAGCGGATGACTGGCCCAGGACTCGGCCAAATGGCCATGAAACAAATGACTGACGCCATGCCCCAACCCGCAACCGGGGCAGTGCGGCAAGCCCACCGCCCGAAACAGGCACACCGAATAGTGTGCCGATTCAACGTCCGTTAAACCAAACCACAACAAGCCACCCGTCCAAACAGCAAGTTCAAGATAACGGGAAAAACGCGCGCTTATAGTCATGGCAGGTCATTGTAGGTTAAACAAGAAATGACAACGAATACCGCGAAGCTACTGACAATTGCTGACAAAAAATTTACAACCAGGGTCGCCGTGATTTAAACGACCGTTTCAGCCCCAGCACCAGCAACAAGGCACCAATCAGGCCAAAGACCAGGGCGAGTTGTCCCAATCCTAAAATGGCAAAAAGAATGGCGACCCCAATCACAAAAACTGCTGATTTTAATTTCCAGTCGATGCGTTGCCACCAGCTAAGTTCCTGACGCAGGGGCAAGCCTAATGACTCCCGAATTCGGTTTCCTAAACGAAGTTGACTTTTGGCTTTCGGTCTCGGACGGGGTTGCTCCGTTATTGGTTGAGCCGACTGATGAAGCAGCGTCTCCATCCGATTTATTCGGCGTGAAACAGGTGTTTTTGCCGATTCGGTGGGGTAGGGGAGTACACTGACCAGCGCGACAGCGGGGGCCACCGAGATAGAAACTGCCGAGTTCGTTTGTTTGTCAATCAATTGGTTTTCAGCGATAAGACTGGTCTTGGCCGTATCGGTCAGAGTACTTTTGGGTGGAGACTGAAACCGGGGCGATGGTGTGCGCTGAACCAGAGTATAGGGTCGGTGACAGGCATTGAACAAGACAACGAAAAGGAGGCCGCTGAGTAGCAAAAATGGGTTTCTCATGAAGGGAAGCACGGATTATGAACGCGCAAAAATCGTACATACAACGATTCCGAATGGCAAAATCTTGTATTTTGTGTCTAATGTAGCCGTGTTGCACTGGACATAAAACAGGTAAAGCCACTACGCTGTTTGCTTTCTGATACCAAACTCCTTTCGCTTTTATGAAACATACAGCTTCTCAATCGCGCCGACAGTTTCTGGCCTCGGTTGGTGGTGCCGCCCTCACCATTCCCACCCTGACTGATGCCTGGGGACGGCCTCTGCAACAGGCTCGCAAGTTGGGCGTGGCATTGGTCGGACTTGGCAGCTACAGCAAGAATCGGTTGGCTCCCGCTCTGCAACTTACGCAAAACTGTCGGTTGGCGGGTATTGTAACGGGAACACCCGCCAAAGCGGAAGAATGGACTAAAAAGTATGATATTCCCCAAACGAACGTCTACGACTATAAAACGTTCGACCGCATTATCGACAATAAAGACATCGACGTGGTCTATGTGGTGTTGCCCAACTCGATGCACGCTGAATACGTGATTCGGGCGGCACAGGCGGGTAAACACGTCATTTGCGAGAAACCAATGGCCATCACCGAAGCCGATTGTCAGCGCATGATCGATGCCTGCAAAAAAGCCAACCAGCAATTGGCTGTAGGCTATCGTCTTCATTATGAGCCATTTACTAAAGAGGTGATGCGCCTGGGGCAGGAGAAGGTATTTGGCCCCATCAAGTTTATCGAAAGCAGCGACGGGTTCCGCATCGGCGACCCCACGCAGTGGCGTATGAAAAAAGCAATGGCAGGCGGTGGACCACTGATGGATGTGGGCATTTATGCCATTCAGGGTGCCCGGTATGTGACGGGTGAAGAACCCATTTCGGTAACGGCGCAATTGTCGCCAAAAACCGAACCCCAGAAATTTAAAGAGGTCGAGGAGACGATATTCTGGCAGTTCCGGTTTCCGAGTGGGGCTGTTTCCAACTCCACCAGCAGCTATACGGCGGGCATCGAACGGCTCTATGCCTCCTGCGAAAAAGGCTGGTTTGAGTTGTCGCCCGCTTTTGGGTATGGCCCCCTCAAAGGACGCACCAGCAATGGACCCATTGAGCAACCTGTTGTGAATCATCAGGCCACCCACATGGATGCCGTCTGTAAAGACCTGATGGACGGAAAAACCCTCCCCGATCACATCACCGGCGTGGAAGGCAAGCGCGATGTGCGACTCCTTCAGGCCATCTATCGGGCTGCCGAGACAGGGAAAGTGGTGGACTTAAAATAGTGATGAACGATGAGTGATGAATAGCCGGCGCGAAAATGATATTCATTCATCAGCGGCTCATCACTCATCGTTTACCACTCATCACTATTTAATACGCCGTTTTACTTTTCTCCGCGTCCAGATCATTGTATTTGCGATCTAAACCATCGGTCGATTTTACGTCGGAACGGTCGGCGTTTTTGCCGGTCATCTCCTGTGCTTTCACACCACTTTCGTCCAGCATTGAATGGGGTTGGCTCATCATTTGAGCCGCTTCCTGGGGCCGTTCGCCAGGCTGATACGATGAGTCTTTATTTCCCTTCACATCATACGGATGCGACGAGTCGCCGGTTTCAGGCTGATCGTCCATTCCTTCATCCTCCGATCCAGCGGGTGGCCCGGCCGCCATCCCTTCATATTGCGTACCCGGTACGGCTTTGCCCGGTTCCATGTCATCATTGGTGATCGGTAACTGGTCGGCGGACGTTGGGACAATCGTGGCCGTGAACGATACGTTTCCGTCTGTTGGCCAGCTTGTCACGTCATTTTTACGCGCATACTCAAACCCAATCTGATGCAACCGATCTGGTTCGCCCGGTTCCTGAATTTCGGGTTGAGCGGGTATTGGCTGACCGGGCAATGGCATGATTTCCGGAGCCGGATCGGGCGACATGGGCGGCACTGGCGTATCGGGGCCTGATGGTATGGGGTTGTTCGGGTCGGGAGTGGAGGGCAGGGTTGGCACCATGTCGGCACTCACAAAGAAGCTACTGGTTGCCGTCGATTTCATGTCCTCACCATTGGGTTGTACCCTATCGGCAGGCGTGCTGTTGTTGGCTTGACTGGCCGTAATATCGGCTTCGGCAATGGCCGATTCAGGCATAACGCTGGGTTCTGCACCATCGCCCGTGCGGAGGGCGGCATCCGAGTTTTCGTAGGTCTTTTCGCTAAATCCCTGGAGGCTCCGTTCTTCGTCACTGCTGTAGCGGTTGCGGAGTTGTTCGTCCATTACATCGTCTTCGGTATCGCCCATTGGGGTGAGTTTACCGTCGACTAATTTAACCATGTTGGTTTCGGCCTGACCGGCTCCGAACATGGTTTCGGCGTTTTCGTTGGAGACCATATTGGCCTGACGTGAACCATCGGAAGAGGCTGATGAATTTGCCATAACAATTGAGTTGGTTTTGTAGAGCTGGTTTTCACCACTACTGTGTTCTATAAACCTTACCTGTGAGTAAAGGTTTTCGGGACATCAAAGTCTGACTGGCATTGATTTTGCTTTGTGTCTCTTATATCAGACACAAGGTATTTAAAATCAATGAGTTACTTATGAAACGCTTTTACTTTGTTGCGCTTTTACTGATGAGTTTCCTCTCGTCGTATGCCCAGAAAGGGTTTATTTTACAGCATCAGCCCAAAAACGGATTCGTCACCATCAGTGGCGGTGTGAGCCTACCCGTTGGCAAGTTTGCCGTGTGTTCCACCCGCGACGAGCAGGCTGGTTTAGCCCAACAAGGCATCATGGCGAGTTTATCGGCAGGGTATCGGGTGGCGGGGCCGGTCGGTCTGATGATTCGGGGCGAGGTGTTCCGCAACCGCGTTCAACAGGAAGCCCTGCTCGATGGTTTTTACCGCGCCCAGGGCGATAGCTGGACAGCTAACGCTGGTTATTGGGCCGTTACGAGTATAACCGCTGGACCCTACGTAAACATTCCGATGGGTCGCTGGACGCTGCAACTTCGGGCTACGGCTGGTCAAGCTACCGCCATTTGCCCCAGCACAAGCCTTCGGGGACGTTTCTTGGATATTCCGATGAGCATCGAAACCGCCGAAGCCCGCTCGGTGGCTCGTTCGTATAACGGGGGGCTGACTGTCCGGTATCGCTTAGGCCGAAGCACAGCCCTGCAACTCAACAGCGACTATAGCCGTGCCGATTTCACGTTTCAGGACATGAAAACGGCCACCAGTACGGGAAATGGTCAGGGTCAAACCAATCTTATGACCAGTTTCAAACCCATCAGCGTTGTCAATCTCTCCCTCGGCATCACGGTTCTGTTCGGAAACCGGCAACGGGTTTTTTGACGAATTCATTTGACTATTCTATAAAGCAGAAAACCGGCTGGATCGCCGATTTTCTGCTTTATACGAACGGCGGTTATTTCTGTAAAACAATTTTTCCGGTCAGTCGCTTGCTGCCCGACTGCAGGCTGAGCAGATAGACACCGGGTGCTTCCCGGTAGCTTCCGCCCATTCCCGCCTTTTCATACCAAAACCCCTTCCCGCATGAAAAGGCACTCGATTATCCTCCTTCTGTTCCTGATAAGCCCTTGGGCTGCACAGGCTCAACAACCCATCAAAGCAACGCCACAGGCTGTTAAAGATGAGATGCGCGAGGCTGCCCGCGCTTTTGTGGCCACTCTCTCCGATGATCAGAAAAAAGAAGCCGCTTTTGCCTTCGAAAACGAAGAACGCTACACCTGGTTTTTTACGCCCCACGAACGCAAGGGACTTACCATGAAGAAGATGACAGCCCCGCAACGGCTGGCGGCAATGGCCCTGCTCCGGTCGGGCCTGAGCGACGAGGGATACCGTAAAGCCACCGAAATTATGGATACGGAGAACGTGTTGCGGGTGATTGAAAAACGCCCCGAAAACGATACCTACCGCGACCCCGAAAACTATTTCGTGACCATTTTTGGCGATCATGATGGCGAAAACCCCTGGGGTTGGCGGTTCGAGGGGCACCATATGTCGGTGCAGTTTTCATCACTAACCGGCCGGATTGTTGGAACAACGCCTTTGTTTTTTGGGAGCAATCCGGGCGAGGTGCGCACAGAAGTTCCTCAAAAGGGGCGGCAAATACTTCGGAAAGAAACCGAACAGGCTTTTGCCCTGCTCGAAACCCTTACGCCTGAACAACGCAAGCAGGCCATCCTGGCTGCACAGGCCTATCCAGAAGTCGTAACAAGCAACAAACGCAAGGCTTCGCTGGAGCGTATGGATGGTCTGATGCTGTCTCAAATGACGGTTCAGCAGCGGACGCTGTTTATGAACTTACTCGACACCTACCTGAACAATTACCGGGTTACGCTGGCCAAACAGCAAATGGACAAGTTGCAGAAAAGTGGCGTAGACTCCCTCCGGTTTGCCTGGGCGGGCGATTTAACCCCACAGTTAGGCGACGGAAAAGGCTGGTACTACCGGATTCACGGCCCCACGATCCTGATCGAGTACGACAACACCCAAACCAACGCCAACCATGTGCATACCGTGGTGCGGGATCTCACCAACGACTTTGGCGAGGATATGCTCAAGGAGCATTACGAAAAGAAAAAACACTGATTAGGCGTGGTGATTGAGGTGCGGTGCTATTCTAATCACCCCACCCCAATACCGAATCGAGTCGGTCATTTTTTGGGATAGACTGTTCCAGAGGGAGCCGACGAGCAAACAACCTGCTCCCAACCACAACAAACCCGCTACGTTCAGCCAGAGCCGGTTGGTGATGACGAGAGCGGCCCCGGCTAAACAGAGCCAGAACGGCCCCAGTCCGTGCCGGTGACGAGTCCAGTAAAGCACACCGACATTAATGGCCAGTAACCCCGCCAATACCCAGATAAGCCACGGTTGATACTGCACGGATACCACTCCGGTAGCCCCTAAATAACTCATATAGGCGGCCCAGCAAAACGGACATTTCGGGAAAAAAGCGATAAACAGAGCCGACAGAAACCGCACCGATAACTGCCCCGCCCGACTGGCCTGTTGTCGCCAGGTCGGAGCAGCCGGGCGATGCAGCAACCCGACCAGCCAGGCGGGGTCGGGTGCCGGTTGATTAATGGATAACTCCAGTACAATGCGTTCATCAACAATCAACTCCAGCAAGGCGTTGGGGTTGTCGGAGTACGTTTCAGTCCAGGCGGGGAGGTCTCCCGCAGTGATCATGGCCTGCCGCAGGGCAAGCCGGAACCCAGGTAATGCCGGATGCTGTGGTGGTGCGTGAAGGTGCAGCATGGTCAGACTTGTTTAATGGTAATGACCCGACTGGCCATGTTGTCCTGTCCGGCAATGGTGCCGGCAATACCCGCTGGCGTGGCAAAAGGCCGGTTGAAGGGGTATCCCAGGGGTCGGCGGTCGGGGTAGTTCTGGTTGCGGGTGCCGCAAAAACTCAGTGATGCACAGTTGGCCTGTTGCCCGGCTATGTCGATGTCGGCGTTGGTGAGCATCACCATCAGGCGGAATTTCATACCTGCTGTGGTGCCGCGTGGCAACAGCATATGGTATGGATAGCCACAATTACAACGGGCATTGGCCGCGTTGATGTTGGTTGGATCGAAGGCGGTATTGTTGGTAGCGGGGTTGGTAACGGCGGGCTTCCGAATCACCGACGAGGCTGTATCAGCCCGGTAAATCACTTTCTTTTCAAGCGGGTTCAAATCAGCCGGAAACTTGTCTAACTCAATCCATTTGGTGCGGTCTTCGACCTGTGTATCGGGTACTAAGAACACCCGAACCGTCACCGTTGTCTTGACCGGGTTTTTGTTTTCGACCCGGATAAACAGACTAAACGGGTCGTGGTTCACAAACGGATAATTGTAGGCTCGTGGCACTCCGCCCACGTCGGTAAACCGAATGGTTCCCGATTGCATCCGGGTGTTGAGCGCGTTGGTGGTTTGGCACCGGATTGGTTGCCCGGCGGAGTTGTTAGCGGTGGCCAGTACATTCCCAAAATCGGTATTCCAGTTGGCCCCGCCAAACAACAAGGTTCCGGCCTGTTCGGGGGTGATGCCCGCTGGAAGGCTGGCGGTTTTGCACACAATCAGGTCGGGCGAAAAGGGTTGCCCGGCGGTATCAACGCTTTTTCGGAGGAGCGTTTTCGGCGCGTCGGTGCGGAAATTGTAGGGTTGAAGGCGCGTTTGCCATTGGCCATAAATGTCGTCAATGCCCTGATGCCATTCCCAGAAAACCACATCACGAATAGCCGTGGTGGTGCGGGCCATTACTCCAAAACGGCCATCGAGGTCTGAGTCGGCAATGGCCACATGACCAAATCCATGATACCCCCTGTAGGTTTTTCCGGATAACGCCCGTGCATTGGGTTCGATGGTAGACCCCAGTCGGTCGGCCTGAACAATCTCGTTCATGGCGGCTGTCACGTCGAACGTACCAGCCAGCAAGTCATTACGAATGTCTGTCAAAAGTGTGCGCTGATCGCTCACATCGTTACCATCGAGCAGGCCGAGATTGGGTGCCCGGTCGTCGAAGGTGCGGCCCAACCGAACATCCGGACCGGGTGCATAGCCCACTTTGATGGGTTGTCGGAAATCGTCATACGCTTTTACAGGACTGACAGCGAGGGCAGTACGTTCGGCATTGTAG
>JAJAYX010000634.1 GCA_026785985.1 Rudanella sp.
GCGGACGGCTGAAATGCTGCCTGAACTACGAGCTGGATACCTACGTGGATGCCCTCCACGACATTCCAACCATCGAGAAACCCCTTGAAACCGAAAAAGGCCGCGCTTATTTGCAAAAAACCGACATTTTCCGCAAGATCATGTGGTTTGGCTACGGAGCCGAAAGCACCTGGCATCCGCTGCCCGTCAAGCGGGTTTTAGAGATCGTTGAACTGAACAAGCAGGGTGTTACGCCCGAATCCTTTGATGTGCTGACTCCGATTGGCGTTAAGGAAGTGGTGCCGGTTTCCGAACTCAACAGCGATCTCGACCAATTAGACAAGAAGTACGCCATTCGGTTGGGAGCGCGGAAGAAAAAGAAGAAACCGACTAAAAAAGGATAGGGACGCTGACGGTTGGCCGCTGCCATAATACGAATGGGGCGGATTGACACAGATTTTTTCTGGGTGAATCCGCCTTTTTTTGTTATTCTGAACCTCGTCATTGGCTAATCCCAAAAATATTTCTGGCTATTTCTTTGGAAACTAGTTTCTGTCAATATTTACTTTGTAATTCAAAGTACTTTATGATAAAAATGGAAACAGAACCTGCCACTCCCCGGCCCGCTTCGCTTTTCGAGCAGTTTAACGACTGGCTCCGTACCTCTACTATGCTGAAAATCTGCGTAATAGGTTTTCTGGTTTTACTGCTGCTCATTCCAACGAGCATGTTGCAATCCTTAATCAATGAGCGCGAACAAACCCGCGATATGGCCGTTCGGGAGGTGAGCGAAAAGTGGGGCAACGTCCAAACCATTGCCGGGCCGGTGCTGTCGGTGCCGGTTCGGTCGGTATCCAAGGACGATAAGGGGAAGGAAACGGTATCGGTTTATTACGCCAATTTTTTGCCCGACAAACTCGACATCGACGGCAGTGTTCGGCCTGAACAACGGCACCGGGGTATCTACAACGTCATGCTCTACAATACCCGGCTGAAGCTGAAAGGCCGGTTCCCCAAACCCGATATTGAGAAACTGACCATAGGCATCCGAAATGCCGGAGTCGATCAACCCCAGTGGGATAAAGCATTTCTATCGCTGGGCATCACCGACATGAAGGGCATTAAAGACTCCATTCGGTTTCAGGTCAACGGGGCAACGTTGCCCGTAAATCCGGGTATTCCAACGGGTGAGTTGTTTGCGGTTGGCGTGAGCATTCCGCTGTCGCTGAGTGCGGGGAGTTTTAGTTTCGACTGCGACCTAAACGTGAACGGCAGCACCGAACTGGCTTTTGTGCCGCTGGGCAAAGAGACAAACGTGAGCCTCACATCGCCCTGGGCCACGCCGAGTTTCACGGGGGCGTTTCTGCCCGATGGTCACACCGTAACGGATAAGGGCTTCCGGGCCTCCTGGAAGGTCTTGCAATACAACCGCAATTTTCCGCAACAGGGTATCGGGTCGTTTTTCGATGCGCCTGTCGAGGGCAAAAATCAGGTAAATACAATGGATGCGACCGCATTTGGGGTCAAATTATTGCTACCCGTAGATGAATACCAGAAAACCACGCGCTCGGCCAAGTACGCGGTAATGTTCATTATCATTACGTTTTCGGTGTTTTTCTTTGTCGAAATACTAAACAGAAAACGCATTCACCCGATCCAGTACTTGCTGGTAGGCTTTGCCGTTTGCCTGTTCTATCTGCTTCTGTTGGCCATCTCCGAACACCTGTCGTTCGATTTAGCCTACCTGATTGGTGCCATAGTGGTGCTGGTACTGGTGACGTTCTATGTCCGCTATGTTTTCCAGAACACGCGGCTAACGGTACTGTTCAGTGGCGTGCTTGCCTTGCTCTACGGGTTCTTTTATTCGCTGTTGCAACTGGAAGATTATTCGCTGTTGCTGGGCACACTTGGGCTGGTGCTGATTCTGGGCATTGTGATGTACCTGACGCGCAACGTGAACTGGTATCGGGCCTATGAACCGATCAGGTCATAAACAGGTGTTAGGAAAAGTCCCGGTTTACGGGGCTTTTCCCAGTGTAGTCGGGGACTTTGGTTCCCGCAATCGCTGCACCACCAGCGTACCGATGACCAGTATTACTACGGCCAGGAAAATATATTCCACATACTGCCCGATTTGCGGAAACCGCTGCCCCAGCCAATAACCAGCCAACACCAGAACCGAAACATAAGCTACGCAACTCGTGGCTGTCAGGAGCAGAAAGCGGGGGAGGGGCAACCCGCTACTGGCGGCCAGCAAGGGGTTGAAGGTGCGGATGATGGGCAGAAAACGCCCCAGGAGCAACGCTCTTCGGGGATGTTTCTGGTAAAAAGCGTCGGATTTTTCGAGGTAACTCCGTTTGAACAGGAACGAATTGGGCAAGTGATGGAGCCGGTCGCCAAGCTTTCGACCAATGAAATAGCCCGTCAAATCGCCCAAAACGGCGGCTACTACCAGCACGCCAATGAGAGCCAGTACGGGCAAGCTGAGGGTGCGAACCCCCGTGAGCAGGCCCGCAGTGAACAGCAACGTTTCGCCACCGGGTACAATTAGGCCTATCAAAAAACCCGTCTCAACAAACACCAAAGCGGCAATGAGCGTGGTGCCGCCCCATTCGAGCCAGGCCGTATTAACCAAAAGTATAGCGGGGAAATCGCCCATAATGTACTGTCAGGCAGGAGTTTATCGGGAATAATTGCCCTACGTGCCTGCCTTTGCAAACCATCCGAACCAACTATACAACATCAGTATCGGGGTGAGGTTTTAGAAATAGAGGTAACGCTCTTATTTGTTCATACCCATTAAGTTAGGAAAATCGCTGGGATTTGCCGTACTTGAGTATCCATCAAAAGTACACCAGTATGAAAACAAGCACCAAAATAATCACCGATTTACGCACATTTCTGGATAACGCAGCCCGAAACCCGGCTCCATACCGCCAAAAAGAGCAGGACTTCACC
>JAJAYX010000635.1 GCA_026785985.1 Rudanella sp.
ATACGCCGAGGCCGATTTTGTGCGGTTGGCAAACCCAACTTCGCCTGTCAGCGGGGTGGTTTTTGGCAATGTAGCCCTCATTAAATCAGCCTACAAAGCCAGCGAAATTTCGGGCGTAGTGGGCAGGCAGGTAGAATTTGTCCCGGCCATAAACCTGAAAAGTGGCGCGCGAATCGGCTACAAAAACCTGAAAGCCTCGTTCCAGTACACCTACCTCTCCGACCAGTTTTCCGATGCGACCAATGCCCGCGACGGGGGTGTTTCGTCCGTTATTGGCCTGATTCCGGCCTATGCCATTATGGATGCCAGCGTTTCTTACGAATTCAAACGGTTTCGCATCGAAAGCAGCCTGAACAACCTCACCAACCAGTTTTACTACACTCGCCGGGCCACAGGCTACCCTGGTCCGGGGATTCTGCCTTCGGATGGGCGCGGTGTGTATCTAACGCTACAGATCAGGTTGTAGGGGCAGGTAACAGTACCCGCAAAGCTCCCGGCATAATCTCCGCGTCTATTTTGGTAATGCGGCCCCGGTACTCGCCATCCACCTGGAAATACGCTTTCCGTTTGGTTGTAATGTGAATGGATTTGGCGTGAATCACCTCCGTTTTGACCGGGTCGTAGGGTTTAAACCGCCAGAACATTTTTAGAAATTCAGTCCACGAAAATTGGCGGAGTAGCACTACTTCAAATTTGCCATCGCTCATATCACCATCGGGGTTGATCATGGCTCCCGTACCATACATACGGGCATTGGCGAGGGCCACCATCACCCCCTCACGATGAAACTCCTGGTGGGGTGTGCAGATGGTTACGTTCAGAACCCGTTTGCGGAGCAACACCCGCGCCACCCCCCGCGCATAGCCAAACATGCCGCGCCAGTTGTTCTGTTTATAATATTTGATGAGTTGCGCGTTCAGCCCAATATCGCTCAGGTGCAGGCATACCTCCCCATTCACCTTTAGTACGTCGATGGGTCGCTCCGTGCCGTGTGCCACCACCTGTAGCGCGTTGGCTAAGTCGGTGGGCAGATCCAGCTCACGAGCCATGCCATTAGCTGAACCACCCGGTAAAATTCCCAGCGGCAGGTGTACATCGAGGGCTACTTCAGCCAGGTCTTTAATGGTTCCGTCGCCCCCCATGGCCACCAAACGGTCGGGTTTCCCGGTGCGGACGTGGTCGCGAATCAGAGCATGATCCGATTTTCCGGTAAGCATCACCAGGTCGAGGTCGATGTTTTCCTGTTCACAAAATGCCTTAATTTGGGCAACAGACTCAGTTTTGTCAATTCCTCCCGACACAGGGTTAACGGCCACTAACAGTTTCATTGGCTTGGTGGTTGAGTAGCTATGGAGTACGCGACACATACACACTCAACGGATAAACAGGAATCCAGCTTGACTGGCGGCTGGAAACTCACTTTTTTATCATGGCTTCGCCTGACCAACGTCCCAACGGTTCGGGTATATCGGGGTTTTGGGCATACGGATTGTTGGCATGTACAGGGGCATGTGTTTAGCCTAAGCCCCCTTGCCCGTCGAAAATACCGGCAAAATGTGTTTACGAACACCTTTGCCCTATTGCGCCTGTTCATGGTTCAGCCTATGCCGGGCAGAACGGTTCGGATAGAGGGAGCCAACCAGATCATGCAAACCGATGCCGACGGTTTCTTCCGGTTCGAATATCGCCCAAACAGCCCCGGAACACCCGGCTGGAATCCCGTCAATGTCGAATTACTGACCGACAACAGCCCCTCGGCCACCGTTTTGGCCACGGGCGAGGGGCGAGTTTTGATACCGTTCCCCACGCAATACGGCTTTATTTCCGACATCGACGATACGTTTCTGATTTCGCACTCCGCCACCATTGTCAAGCGGCTCCAGGTGTTGCTCACCGAAAATGCCCAAAGCCGTGACCCTTTCGATGGTGTGGTCAATCATTACCAGTTTCTGGCAAAAGCCTGTGCGGTGGAAGGCCATCAGAACCCATTTTTCTATGTGTCGAGCAGTGAGTGGAACCTATACGATTACATCAAAACGTTTGCCGAGCGCAACGAACTACCCGATGGCGTGTTTTTGCTCAGTCAACTCAAACGCCTGTCGCAACTCCTGAAAACGGGGCAGGGTAAGCACCACACCAAACTCGACCGGATCGCCCGGATTTTGAAAGCCTTTCCCGACCATCAGTTTGTACTCCTCGGCGACGATACGCAAGCCGACCCGACCATTTATCACGACGTAGTAGAACACTATCCCGGTCAGATAAAGGCAGTTTATCTCCGGCAGGTTCACGCCCCCCATCGCGCCCGCACCCGCGCCCTCGTGTCCCAAATTGAAGCGGCAGGGGTTCCGTGTTGTTACTTCGCCCACAGCCGCGACGCGCTGACGCACTCCCGGAAAGTACTTGTGTAATGAACAGGTTACCCCCACCCGGTTTTGCGGTAAATTCCCCCTCCCGGTTGTCTTTGTCTGTCTGTTTACAGATAACCTTTCCAGTCAATCATGACCGCTCCTTTTCGCCTTTCGCTTCTTCTCATTCTCAGTTTAGTAGGCTCCTTCACCAACGCCCAAGTCGATCATCTTGCTGCCGTAACCGCCGTTCGGGCACACCCCCGCCTTTTGCTGGCTTCGGGGCAGGAAAAGGTCATCGCCCGGACAATTACGAGCGACAAACTGGCTCAGAAAATGCACCAGGCCATCTTGTCAGAATGCGATAAGATGCTCAGTTTGGCCCCGCAGGAACGCATCAAAATTGGCAAACGGCTCCTCAATATATCGCGGGAAGCATTGCGCCGGTTGTTTTTCCTGTCGTATGCCTACCGGATGAGCGGAGACGAAAAATACAGCAAACGCGCCGAGCAGGAGATGCTGATCATTGCCGCTTTTTCGGACTGGAACCCCTCGCATTTTCTTGATGTGGGCGAAATGACAATGGCGATGGCTATTGGGTATGACTGGCTCTACGACAAACTCCCCGAAGGATCGCGCAATACGATCAAAGCCGCTATCCGCCAAAAAGGTATCGAGGCATCGCTGGTGCAGGGACAAAACAACTGGCTCAAGAGTACCAACAACTGGAATCAGGTGTGCAATGCGGGCATGGTATACGGGGCAATGGCCACCTACGAAGACAATCCCGAACAAGCCAAAATCATCATTAACCGGGCACTCAACTCGGTCGTATTGTCGATGGGCGAATATGCTCCCGACGGCGCCTACCCCGAAGGCTACGGCTATTGGGGCTACGGCACCAGTTTCAATGTCATGTTGATTAGTGCGCTCGAAAATCTTTTCGAGTCCAGCTTCGGTCTGACTGAGCAGCCGGGTTTCCTGAAAACAGGAGGTTATTTAGAGAACATGACCGGCCCGTCGGGTTTGCCGTTCAACTACTCCGATGCCGGTGGCCGCGATGAATTGCAACCAGCCATGTTCTGGTTTGCCCAACGCCAGAAAAACCCGTCGTTGTTGTGGGTGGAACGCGGCCGGATTGGGGGCGGTGATCTGAAAGACGACCTCAAAAACCGGCTGTTGCCCGCCATGATGCTTTGGCTTGGCAACCAGAACCTGAGCAACGTAACTGCGCCCAAAGCCACCACCTGGATGGGCAAAGGCCGGAATCCGGTTGCCCTGATGCGTACTTCCTGGACTGACCCAAACGCCATTTACGTGGGCATCAAGGGCGGTAGTCCGTCGTTGAGTCATGCTCACATGGATGCCGGTACGTTTGTGATGGATGCCGACGGAGTGCGTTGGGCCATTGATTTCGGGATGCAAAACTACGAATCGCTCGAATCGAAAAAGGTCGATTTGTGGAATATGAAGCAAAACTCGCAACGTTGGGAGGTGTTTCGGTATAACAACCTGGCCCATAATACGCTGACAGTCAACGGAAAATTTCAACTGGTTGGGGGCAAGGCACAGATCACGGATTTCTCCGACTCACCCAACCGAATGAGTGCATCGGTCGATTTGAGCGAGTTGTATGCCGGTGCGCTGACCACGGCCAACCGGAACATTGCCATCGTGAACAAAGAGGTTGTCAGGGTTCACGACGAAATCGAAACTGCCGCCGAACCTGCCACCGTCCGCTGGACAATGGCCACGCCTGCCACGGTCAAACTGGTTTCACCCAACGTGGCCGAATTGACCAAAGACGGAAAAACCCTGCTCGTTCGGGTAGACGAACCCGCCAAAATCACCCTCAAAACCTGGCCTACCGACCCCGTCCATGATTACGACGCAGCTAACCCCGGCACTACGCTCCTTGGCTTTGAGGTAACGGTTCCGGCCAAAACCAAAGCCGCCCTGACGGTGCAGTTGATCCCGGCAAAGGCAAATGTGAAGGGTTTACTTGTAAAGCCGATCCCCAAATAGCACGTTTTCCACGCCAATAATCTCATCAACATCATCCCAGAACGCGAATAGCTCGCTCACGATGACGTTGTTACGCTGCTCTTCGGTAGCATCGTTCAGTTTTTTAGACCAGTTCAGCGGGACATTCACCTTTCGGCCATCTTTGAAGCCAAACACAATCCACTGACTATCAATGGCTACGTTTGCTAAAACAGGCAGTTCGCTAAATGTTGGCCGATTTGCCAGCTTAGTCTGTTTTTTGGCAGTAGTTGACCGTGATGTTGTTGCTGGTGCAGTCATCTTCGTACTGTTTTTGAATGAGTTGCATTTGTTCGGTTAATACTTTTTCGACCTTATTCAGTTCCTTTCGTTTGAAGCGTTTGCTGTCAGCCAGGATAAAACTCCCGTCAGCACGTATCCAGTATTTACACAATTGCCCCCTATCGTCCGTTGCGTGTAGATGACAGGGTTCTCGAAGGAGATCAAAAGATAGGTAAAAAAATCGAAGGCCAATCAATCGGAAAAGCGTCGCCATACACCCCAAAGGTAGCGGTTATTATGTGTCACCGCAACACCGCATAAACGCCCAGATACGTCAGGGCGCCAGCCAGATACCCGATGAGGGCCAGCCAACTGATTTTGCGGAAATACCAGAGGAAATCGAGTCGCTCCATGCCCATGACGGCCACGCCAGGTGCCGAGCCGATGATGAGAATGCTGCCGCCTGTGCCGGCGCAATAGGCCAGAAACTCCCACAATTTGCTGTCGGCGGGGTAGGTCGTGAGGTCATACATCCCCATCGCAGCGGCCACAATTGGCACGTTATCGACGACCGCCGACACCAGACCAATCAACACCACAATCAGGTCGATGTCGCCAACTGTGTTGTTCAGCGACCCAGCCAGGTCTCGCAATACGCCCGTGGCTTCGAGGGAGCCAACCGCCAGCAGAATGCCGAGGAAGAACAGAATGCTCGGTGCGTCGATTTGGCTGAGGGCGTAGGCGGGGGTCAGCGGTTCTTTTTCAGCCTCGTCTTTGTCTTTATGAATCACCTCCGAAGCCACCCAAATTGCCCCCAGTACCAGCATCATGCCCATATAAGGCGGCAGTCCCGTAAGGGCTTTGAAAATCGGGACGAAGAGCATTCCGCCCAACCCAATGGCCAGCATCAACTGACGGTCGCGCCGGGCAGTTTTGCTCACGTAAGGACGGCTAACCCCTTCCTCGTCTGCTGACGCTTCAAAAACTGTGGTTCCAGAAGGCGTTTGATAGGTCAGTATTGCCAGCGGCACCAGAATCGATACTAAACTGGGCAACAGCAGGGTTTTAATGATGTTAATGGTTGTGACCTGCCCCCCAATCCAGAGCATGGTTGTGGTTACATCGCCAATGGGCGACCAGGCCCCACCCGCGTTTGCGGCAATAATAATCATCCCGGCCATCACGCGCCGTTGTTCGTCATTACGAACCAGTTTGCGGGCCACCGACACCATCACAATGGCCGTGGTCAGATTGTCTAACAAAGCCGACAAAACGAAGGCCAATCCGCTGATAATCCAGAGTAGCGTGCGTGTATTTCGGCTGGCAATGCGGTCGGTAATGAGCGTGAAGCCTTCGTGTGCGTCAATGAGTTCGACCACCGTCATAGCACCGAGCAAAAAGAACAGGATTTCGGCGGTATGGCTCAAATTTTCGGTAAGGTGTTCACCCACAGGTTCGCCGTTGGGAGCCATCAGGGCATAGACCGCCCAGCAAATCACCCCCGTAATGAGTGCAGTGGCCGTTTTATTGATATTAATCGCGTGTTCAAGCGTAATCAGCACATAGCCAATCACGAACAGGAGAATAAGAATAGTGGTCATTCATCATTTCGTTTTATCCCCAACATCACCCCGGCATAAATATCTGTTCCGCGTGGGCGAACCCCATTTTGACCACTACCGAGCAGACCGAGTAAATTGTCAGACCCTACCCTCACCGGCCCTGCTTTGAATGATAGTCCAATGGCAACACCCCGATTGATGTAGGTCAGGGGCAAAGCTACGCCTACGAGCCGGGTTTCGTAGCGCGGCACCACACTAAGGAGCGTTGGTTGCCGCACCGACGGATCATCGGCTCCCCGCATATTTTGCAAATACACGGCACTGATTCCCATGCGTGGGTTCAGTTGGTAGTCGGCGGTGAAGTTGAGCGAGGTGGGCAACCCCACCCGAAATGTCGATGGAGCAGCATCGGCCAGAATACCCAACCTGTTCCGAATAACGGTGGCAACCTGTTCAAAACTGCCGGCGTTGGTTGTGTTGAAATCGCTATTTTCAAACCGGACATTGCGCTGATTCACATCATACACCTCACCCCGATAGGATAAACCACCCAGATCGGTGATGGCCAGGCCAAGCTGGAAACTCGACTCACTATCAGTGGGTTGCAGCATTAGCGAGAGGCCAATATCGGCTCCCATCCCGTTACCGGGGGCATTGCTCGACAGTAATGTTCTGGCTCTGAGCCGACGGTTTTGAAGAAAGGTCGTGTAGGCCAGATCCGCATTCACCTGCGATACCACCAATGCGGGTTGACTGTTGGCACCCGTGCCCGCTTCTAAGGTGTAATCCAGTCCCCGATTCACAAACGTACCCGCCGAATAACCCCGTAAGTATTTCACCGTCAGGCCGCCTGACAGCCGGACTCCTTCTACATCGACCAGCGTTTTGGCATACGACACAGCCAGTTCGGCATAGGCATTGGTGTTGACTCCAAACTTATTGTCGCGGCTTGGGACGCTAAACAACGACGACGAATTCAAACTCGACCGCAGGGCCGACAACAACTGTTCTGAGGCTCCGGTAATTTGCCCGATCCCCCGCAAGCGGCTCGACAACGTGAGTACGCCCGCTGTTTCGCCCAGTTTTATTTGCAGGGCCGGGCCGCGCAACTCACCCCAAAGTGTAGCGTTTTTGGGCTTGCCATCTAAGATTTCAGTTGTGTAATCCGGCTCAAACAGAATATTCCCGTTGTCCCGCCGATAGCGGTCAGGCACATTACCCGTGAACAGCGTTAGCAACGAAAAAGGAGCCTGATACCGAACGTAGTTATTATCGACATGCAGGTTAGCCGCTCCCAGATTCACAAAAAACCGGTGGGGCGTTTCGGCAGCCAGGGCCGGGTTCAGATAGGTGCGGTGGATACCACCGTTGGGGCTGGTTGACAGTCCCAAAAAATTTTGAGCCGGACTTGCTGTCGCACCAAGCAACAGCAAAACCGGCCCCAACCATTTTGTATAGGTCATGAGAAAGGGCGTTGATTGTTTAAATAACGCTCTCCCGCCCCAATAGTCCCTACTTTTCGATAAAGAGGATCAACTCGGTGTAGGACAAGTTTGCGATTTATAGTTCAAATCCGCGTTTAGGCCATGTGAGGTTTCTGCTTTTAAATCGCCCGTCAGGGGCAGAATATCGGCGTAGGTACTCCGTTCGGTATCGGTGCTAAAAATGGTGGGTAGCTTGTAGCCCAGCCCACCGCCGACCCGCGCCGACCACGGCCCACCCAGTTTCCACAGAGCCGAGAAGCGGGGCAGCACAAACCAGCCGTACCGGTTTTGATGGTCAGCCCGCAGTCCGGTTTGTAGGGTGATTTCGTCTGTCAATTTCCAATCATCCTGCACGAACGCGCCCAGACCAGAGTGGTATACGCATAATTACGCGGCCCGGTTTGGGGCTGAGCGTTGGTTTCAGTAAACTGATCCGTCCAGGCGTTACCCCCGAATACGGTCGTATGGTGCGCCGTTGGCAGCAGATACGAGACCTCGGAGAAACTGGCGACCTGACGACCCACGAACTGACTACCCGGCAGGGTAATCGTTCGATTAAACCAATTGACGCTATTTTTTATTCGTAATACGCCCTTCTCATCAAACCGTCGATCTAATTGAAACGTCGTAAAGGTGCGGTTCGACTGGTTGCGCTCGGTGAATAGGTGGGCCGGGGTTGGCCCTTCCTTAATCGCCCGGATGTCCCCGCCCGTGCGGTCGTCAACCGTCAAATTCACGCCCGCCACGATGGTCGTTTCTTCATTGAGATACCAGAACAGGCGGGGATTGAGATTAATCAGCCGAAATGTAGGTAAGTCGGTAAACCCGTCACCGTCCACGTCGTAGGCTTGTTGGGTGTTGTGGGTAATCAGCATCGTTACCCCTGCTTTTTCGCTCCGCGCTCCATACCAGGCACTTACGTCGGCGGCTCCCTTGTGGGTTGCGTTAAGAATGGCCGAAAACTCCGGCTCCCGACCCGGCTGTTTGGATACTAAGTTGATAATGCCGGCAATGGTATCGCCCCCGTAGAGAGCCGACGACGAGCCTTTAATGAGTTCGACTTGTTTCAAGTCCAACGGCGGAATCTGAATCAGACTCAGGCCGGTGCCCAGTCCGCTGTACAGTGGAAACCCATCTTTAAGCAGTTGGGTATAACGCCCGTCGAGACCTTGCAGCCGAATGGCCTGATTGGCCGAAACGGGGGACGTTTGTTGTACCTATACACCGGGCGTTTCGGCCAGCATCTGCGAAATATTAGCCGGTGCCATGCCCGTCCGCTCCTCCACTTCTTCCAGCCCCAGCACCTCTACCCGCACCGGGCTATCCTCAATCCGGCTATCCGTACGGGTGGCCGACACAACCACGCCCTGAAGCCCGATAGAAGTTGGTTCTACGTCGATCACCTCGACCCGGCTGGAATCGGGCCGGGGAAAGGTCAGGAGTTTTTCTTTGGTCTGATAATTCAGCGAACTAATCCGCAGGGTTTGCGGGCCGGTCGGAATATCAGTTAACCGAACTCGTCCCCCGGCATCGGTCATGCCGCCCCGATTGGTAGCCGGTAGGAAAACAGCCGCTCCGATAACGGGTTCTTTGGTTTTGCCGTCAATGATTTGGACGGTAACGGCATATTGCGCCCAGGCGTTGCCGATAGTCAGCAACAGCCCGCAGCAGACTAAATAAAGTCGCATAAGGTTGAATAGAAAGGGTAAAACAATCGCTTACTTCCCCAGGCGGGGAAGACACTACCGGAAGCGATTACCCAATCATAGCCGGAGAACCCGAAACCGCAGAAACCGGCGGTCGGGTGGTGCAGGCTCCCGCAGGAGCCAGGCCGGAGAAAAACAAACGGAAACCGCCCGATGCAGGAGCGGCCAGCGGAAAAATGACGGTTCAGGTAGTAGGGTGACGACCGTTGCCGCTGGTATGACATGAAGGGGAGAAGCCGTACACAACGCACTAATCTGTTCCTGCTTATAGCGGGCCTTAAATTCTTCCCCGTCGAGTTCAAGTGAACCCGTCAGGTAGAAGGCACTCAACAGCAGAGCCAGAAGCCCGTATATTGCTTTTTGCAAAAGTGCAAGGCAAAGCAAAGAAATAAAATACGAGGATGTGAACAGTTTGTCAA
>JAJAYX010000636.1 GCA_026785985.1 Rudanella sp.
GGCCGACTCGCTGGTGAAACTCTCGTATCTGGAACGTGCTCATGCCTATGGTCTTCGGGCAGTTGGCCCCGCCCATTATGGCCCCGGTCGGTATGCGCCCGGCACCGGAATGAGCGGCCCGCTGACGGCTATTGGACAGGATTTGGTGCGCGAAATGGACGCGCTGAACATGATCTTAGACGTGACCCACCTCACCGACGAAGGCTTCGAGATGGCTCTCGATTTGTTCAAGGGGCCGGTTTGGGCGAGTCATCACAACAGCCGGGCATTGGTGCCGCATCAACGTCAACTCACCGACGATCAAATTCGCCGACTCATTGAGCGGGGGGGCGTGATTGGCGGCTGTTTTGATGCCTGGATGATGAAACCCGGCCTGACCCAACGCAAAAGTAACCCGGCTGATTTCGGCGTGATACTCGAAACTATCGTGGATCATTATGACCACATTTGCCAGATTGCAGGGAATACCAACCACATCGCCATCGGCTCCGACCTCGACGGAACCTATGGCCTGGAGCAATCCCCTGCCGACCTGAACACGATTGTCGACCTCGCCCGTTTGCCTGATCTGCTGGCCAAACGTGGGTACTTATTGTCTGATATAGAAGGTATTATGTACGGAAACTGGTTGCGGTTTCTGCGGGAAGCGTGGTATTAATCAAACGTGACCTTGTGGTAAATATCCCGCATGGGAAGGGCAACGTCGCCGATTTTTACGGTTTCGTCTACCGAATAATAGTCAACTTCGTACCAGTGATGCACATCGCCGTTTTTGGTATAAACAGAGACGTAAGGCTTAAATTGGTCGATATAGATAATGTGCTGAATGGATTCCAGCAGTTTGTAGCAACGAAGTTTCTCGCCCCGGTCATCTTTTTGGGTGGAGTCTGAGAAAATCTCGACAACCATATACGGATTTGTGGTGCCGGGTTCCTGTCCTTTTCGGCGAAAAAACTGACTTGGTTCCCCCATCACAACTAAATCAGGCTTAACGGCTGTTTCGCAGGCAATAATACAAATGGTTTTGTTGCTGCCCATGACCCGGAGGTTAGGTACGTTGTAGAAGGCCGTTCCTAAAATGCAACCCACATTTGTTACCATCACCTCGTTATTGTCTGTTGCCACGCCATCCTGGGCTTTAATGTTTCCATTAATGTATTCAAGGTCGAAATCCGGCTCCTCACCAAACTCCTCGACCACCTCCCAAAATTCATCGAGAGTGGCGGGAATCAGGACGATTTCTTCGGTTTGGAGCCGATCTACGATTTGTTGAGCCAGACTGAGCGTTGCACTAACCATGATAGGGGCAGTTTTTAGGGTCAATTTACGCAAGATTTACGTTCTTTGTAAAAAGCTACACTCAATGGCGCACCAATTAACCATCTCACCTCCATCCGAACCCATTCGGGCTGATTCGCTCGAAATTAATTTTGACCACAAGCAAGTACATTTCTCCGTTGCTGGGTTCATGTTTGCCGATCATGGGTACACCGTAATTTATTTGCCCGGTCTGAACCTTTCGGCCTATGGCAACGATGCAGAGGAAGCAAAGGCTATGTTAACGGATATTGTATTGGACGACTTCTGCGAAAATCTCGTTGATTTGCCCCCAATCACTGCTTATGAGCATCTTAGCCGATTAGGATGGACGGCTACCGACAGTGATTCCAAGCATTTCAGTAACTCTGCTTATGTTGATAAAGACGGGGTTCTCCGAAATTTTGACCTACCTCAGAACACCCCTATTCAGGAACAGGTAGTCAGTTTCTAAATGGAAATTTCAGACGAATAGACATTCGGTGTTGGCTTAAGTTTCTGAAGGCATACGGTTGCCTGTTTAAGTCGAAACACGGGACATCACACGACAAGTGGCGATGTCCCGGTTATATTCAGTCGATCATATTCAGGGGGCGGAGAAAGAAATTCCCTTCGCGCACATTGCCACTAACCTGACGACAATGGGCAAAACAAAGGAGTATTTTCTGGACTGGATCAGCAACAACTGTTGAACAACCTCAATTAAATCCCATTACCGTCCGAACCCGTTCGATGGTCTGGCGGGCCACGGCGCGGGCCTTCTCTTCACCTTCACGAAGCACCTTCTCCAACTCGTCGTTATGGGTCATGTAAAAGTCGAACCGCTCGCGCTCGGTGGCGTAGTTCATCAGGATTAGTTCATACAATTCCTTTTTGGCGTGGCCGTATCCGTAGCCACCATTGTCATAATTTTGGCGCATGTCGGCGATTTGCTCGTCGGAGGCAATCAGGCTGTAGAGCTGGAACGTGATGTCGGTATCGGGGTTTTTGGGGTCTTCGAGCGGGGTCGAGTCCGACTTGATTTTCTTGATGACTTTATACAACTCGTTGGCGGGCTGGAAAATGTCGATGTAGTTGCCGTAGGACTTGCTCATCTTGGCTCCGTCGATGCCCGGAATCGTCATGATTCGCTCGTCGATGCGGGGTTTGGGTAACACGAACACCTCCGAATTGTACTGATGATTCACCGACGATGCAATATCGCGGGTCATCTCGATGTGTTGCCGCTGATCCTTACCCACCGGTACTAAATCCGCATCGTACAGCAAAATATCAGCCGCCTGCAAAATCGGATACGTAAACAGCCCCGCGCTTACCGCCGAACTGCCCAACTTTTCCACCTTGTCTTTATACGACGTGGCGTTCTCAAGCATTGGCATGGGCGTGAAGCAGTTCAGATACCACGCCAACTCCGCATGTTCGGGCACCCGCGATTGCCGCCAGATGGTGTTGTGGGTGGTGTCGTAGCCAAAAGCCAGCCACGTAGCCGCAATGGCCCGAACGAACTCCCGGAGCGACTCGCCATCCCGCAGCGTGGTGAGCGAATGCAGGTCGGCAATGAACAGAAACGACTCATTACCTGCTTCCTGCGATAGCTTGATGGCGGGAGCAATGGCCCCCAGAATATTGCCCAAATGCGGACGACCGCTGGACTGGATACCAGTTAAGATTCTCATTTCTCTTGGGCTTCCACCACCGCAATGGCCACCATATTCACGATTTCGCGTTCCGACGAGCCGAGCTGCAACACGTGTACCGGCTTACGAAGACCCAACAGAATGGGGCCAATCGCGTCCGCACCGCCTACTTCAGACTTTAAGTTGTACGCAATGTTGCTGGCCGACTAGTTCGGGAAGATCAAGGTGTTGGCTCCCTCGTCGATGAGTTTGCTGAAGGGGTGATTTTGTTTCAATAAGTCGGTATTGAAC
>JAJAYX010000637.1 GCA_026785985.1 Rudanella sp.
CCTTATCGTCGGGCAGTACCCGCTCAGGTTGCCGGTCGTTCAACGGGCAGTTCCGTTGTTCCCATTTCGCCTTCTTATGAGTCATCGAATACGGGTGGAGAGGGCAATAGCTCTCTGGGTAAACTAGGCATTTTTGTACTCATAGCGGCTGTGATAGGCGTTATTGGCTACATGATTTATTATAATAGCCGCAATCAGGCAATCAACGATCAGGATGCTATTTCAGAAACCACTTCGACTACTGATGTCAGTGAATCAGACACAGTGGCCCGGTCGATGGATGTTCCCGTTGATACTACGCAGCGGGCTGTTCCCCGGACAACCACAACCGTTGTCGGCATCACTTCCCCACCGGCAACACCAGTAGCTCCGGCGGCTGGTGGCGGGGCTTTGGCCTCTCAACTTAAAAATTACATGGCCGACGCAACGGCACTCAAAGGGCGGACGTTCCCGCTTTCGGCGGTGACGTTTCAGCCTGGTTCGACCAGCCTGACTCCCAGCTCGACACCGGTCATTATGGATATTGCCAATTTTCTGAAGGCAAATCCGGCGGCACAAATCCGGTTGGTTGGCTACGCCAATGATGCCCAGGGGGCAGTAACGAATAAAAGTCTTTCCTTCAAACGAGTCAATTCCATCAAGTCAATGCTGGTAGCTCAGGGGATTGATTACATTCGGGTCGATGCCATTGGTTTAGGAACGGGGGTTAAAATCAAACCCGGCGACTCCACCGCGACTCGCCAGCCAACCATGAAGAAGATCGACATGAAAGTGGTGTATAAGTAATACCTTACACTACAAGCAAGCCATTTTCCCGCAGTTGTTTCCAAACTAAAGAAGATTTAAACCCTTCAAAATCACCTAAATTGGCCTGCTCGTAGGCCAATTTTAGTTGCTGCATGGCCATTGGTTCGGGGGCTTCGAGGCTCAAACGGGGCAACACACTCATGAGCCACTCCCCTACCGGCACTTCCGTTTGGAGCAACCAGTGATCTTTTTGGCCGTAGAATTCCAGTTCGGCCATTTCCACTACTTTTTTTCGCCCTCCGCGTCCGCTCGGCTCGTTTTCAAATACTTCCATGGCAGGCAGGCCACCGAGCCACACAACCAGCGCATTGGGTCGCTGCTGATCGTCGGTACGCTGGCGAATGGACTTTTCGATATACCGGGGCGGAATGGATGTAGGTGGCACGGTAAAACCGAACCATTTCTGGTGAGGAAACTCAAAACAAACGCCGTGCATGTAATTGAACAGCGACTTCCGAAGCCCCTCCGCAAACAAATCGTGATCGGCCCCCAGTGGGTCGGCATGGTCGAGGTCGTTGTCGGCGAACAGGTTCGGGGGCAAGTCGGGGCCGAGCCGCTGCACATCGAAAGCCGCCGGGTTTATGCCAACGGGACTGTGAGCGGTCATGGCAAACCGATGCCAGAAACCCGATTGCACTACCCCGGTCTCAAATAACTGCCGCACCATTTCCAGAGAATCTATAGTTTCCTGCACGGTTTGGGTCGGGAAACCGTACATCAGGTAGGCATGAACCATGATACCCGCCTGCGTGAAGGCATTGGCAACGCGGGCCACCTGCGCCACCGTAACGCCCTTTTTCATCCGTTCGAGCAAGCGATCAGAAGCTACTTCAAGCCCCCCCGATACCGCAATGCAGCCCGACGCTTTCAATAATTTGCACAAATCAGGCGTGAAACTGACCTCAAAGCGGATGTTTGTCCACCACGTCACGGTCAGGTTGCGCCGGATGATTTCGAGGCCCAAATCGCGCATGAGGGCGGGCGGGGCGGCTTCGTCCACGAAGTGAAAACCCGTTTGGCCAGTTTGCTCGATGATGGCCTCGATGCGGTCGCACAAAAGCGCGGCTGTCATCGGTTCATAGCGTTTGATGTAGTCGAGCGTGACATCGCAAAACGAACATTTACCCCAGTAGCAGCCGTGGGCCAGCGTCAACTTGTTCCAGCGGCCGTCGCTCCACAGCCGGTGCATTGGGTTCACCACTTCAATCACCGACAGGTAGTCCATCAACGGCAAATCGCGGTAGTCGGGGGTACCGGTTTCGCGTTGGGGTACGTCTTTTTCGGTGGCTCCGTTGTGGTATTCCACCGCCCCGTCAATTCGGGCAAAAACCCGTTTCACCCTGGCAAGCGGACGGTTTCCGGCGAGGTGATCGAGCAGGGTAAGCAGGGGTGTTTCGCCATCGTCGAGGCTGATAAAATCGACATAATCGAACACGCGGGGTTCGCGCAGGGAGCGGAGTTCGGTGTTCGGATAGCCTCCGCCCATTACCACCTGAATGTGTGGATAATGTTGTTTGAGGTAGCGGCCACATACTAAGGCACCGTACAGGTTTCCCGGGAAAGGTACGGTCAGGCAGACTATATCGGGCTGAACTCGCTGAATATGAACGTCCAGCAAGTTCAGTAACGTGCTTGGGATGCTGGTTGGCGGAGCTTGCAGAGCCGTATGATGTTCATCAAAATGGGTAGCAGACCGCCCCAACCGTTCGGCGTAGCGGCTGAAGCCAAAGTGGGGATCAACGGCTTCCTGAATCAGATCGCCAAGATCTTCGAGGTAGAGTGTGGCAAGGTGACGGGCCTTGTCGTGCAGGCCCATTGTACCAAATGCCCAGTCGAGTTCGTCCAATTGGGCAAAACGCGAGGCTTCGGGCAGGTAAGTTCGGTCGCAAATGCTGTGGGCGAGGGTCGGGTTTTTGTTTTGCAGAAACCGAATCACCGGGCCAATCGTGCCGACATACCGTCGTTGCAACTGGCAAATCCGATAGCTATTATCCGACAAAGCAACCTCGGCAGCTTCCAGATCAGCGAACATAGCCGTGAGGCTTTTTGCCGAAAACAGACTCAGAATCACCTCAATCCCCAAATCGGCCTGATGCGCCGTAACCTCCAGACCCGCACGGGCC
>JAJAYX010000638.1 GCA_026785985.1 Rudanella sp.
CAGTCGGTGGACGAAATTGGCATCAATCCGGGGGCGATTCACGCCCTTTGGACGTTGCATGGGTTGGGGGCTATCGAAAATGAGACCATTGCTTCGGCACTCAAACACCCTTGCGCGGCTGTTCGGAAAACGAGTGTGCAGGTGATGCCGACCAATGCCGAAACCGCCAGTACACTCTTGCAGATGAATATGCTGAACGATGATGACCCGTTGGTAGCCCTGAATACATTACTTGTATTGACGGAAGTACCATCCACGCCTATCGTGCAGCAGGCCATACTGGCCCGCATGGAAAAGGCCACCGGCACCGATGAAATCAACGACCGCTGGATGCCCGAAGCCTTCGCCGTGGCGATGAACGCGAATGGGGGACAGTTGATGAAAACGTACCTCAAAAAGATTTCAATGAACAGCCCGGCTACGCAACCAGCCGCGCCAATGAACCACGATATGCACCGCCAACCCGCCAACCCCGAAGCCAAATCGGGTGGGGGAGGGCCATCGGCTCCGGCTGCCCCGGTGGTGACCATGGCGGTGGTATCGTCAACACAACCTGATCTGGTGGTGTCGGCTGTTAACACAGACCCAGCCTCGCCGGAGGTTCGACAGTATAGCCGGCTTTCGGTGAGCGTGATGAACAAGGGCGGGGTTGCCGTGCCAGAGGGAACACCTGTGCCGTTTACGGTGCGCATTGAGGGCAATAGCCAGAAAATCGACATGGTGAGCTATACGCACAAGACAGGGATTAAGTCCGGCGAAACTGTCACGATTGGCCGATCTAACAATGGCCCCTGGACAGGCGATATGGGTGTAAGTTTCGAGCAGGCGGGTAACTATAAAATCAGTGTCGTGCTTGATCCGGCAAATACCATCGCCGAAGCCGACAAGAAAAACAACACTTTCACGCATACCCTCACCTACCGCGCCCCCCAAAATATGAGTGCCTATGTGCTGGAACGGTCGAGCCGGAGATATGCGTCGGCGGCCCCCGAGGATTCGGAAGTGGCGTTGTTGCGGCAGGCCCAGACGCTGGATGCCGTTCGGAATGCGGCCATTGTGAAAGGGGTTTCGGAGGGGTGGAATCTGAAAAACAAGCCCCCCGTTCGCGAGGGCGACAAAGCATTTTTGGCTACGTTGAGCAGTTCGGTAACGCCCGATAATAAAGACCGGCTGGCTCGTTTGTATGAAGCCTGGGGTCTCAACAAAGCCGACGCTGTTGACCCCAATGTGGAGGTGATTCGCCTGAAAACGGTGCGCGAAGAAATGCGTTTCGACAAAAAGGAGTTCACCGTTACGGCGGGAAAAACTATCGAGCTGGTGATCGAGAACCCCGATGCCATGCAGCATAACCTCGTGATCGGTGCCCCAAAATCAATGGAAATGATTGGCAAAGCCGCCGACAAAATGATTACGGCGAAAGATGGTGCCGAAAAGAACTATGTGCCAACCATGCCCCAGATTCTGGCGGCAACGCCCCTGATTAACCCCGACCAATCGTACCGGCTCCGGTTCACGGCCCCCAGTACACCCGGCGATTATCCGTACATCTGCACGTTCCCCGGACACTGGCGGATTATGAATGGAGTGATGAAAGTGAAGTAGGAATGAGGATGCTGAATTCGCTGCCGCACCCTACCTCGCTATGAACAGAGATTTGCCATTGGTGGGCTTCCATGATTTTCTTGACGTAGCACAGCCCCAACCCAAATCCTTTTACACTGGGCGAATCTTTGGCGTTGACACGGTAGAAAGGCTCGAAAATCTGTTCCTGTAACTCGCTGGGGATGCCCACTCCCCGATCTGAAACAGTTATGTTCAGGCCATTTTCACTGGATGTGGTTGTGAGCTGAATGTCCAGACAATGCTGGCTATACTTAACGGCATTGTCAATCAGATTATAAAGAACATTGGTTAAGTGGAGTCTGTCGGCTAGGAGGGTCGAGTTGGTTGCCAGCAGATTCAGGGTTAGGTAATTGCCGTGTCTCTGGGCCACCGAGCGGGTTAACTCATGAATGCAAAGGGGTTCCAGACACACATAGAGGGCGTGCCGGTCAGCGCGGGCCAGGCTCAACATCACCTCTACCTGTTGCTGGAGCCGATTCGTTTCCTCCCGAATGATCTGAACGTACTTACTGGTGCGCTGCGGATTATTGTGCGTAATGGGGGAATCCAGCACATCGGCCGCCATTCGGATAGCGGCAATGGGTGTCTGAAACTCGTGTATGAGTGTATGAAGCGTTTGAGTAGTCAGTACATTCATAGTGGGTATTTCGTAGACCAATAAGCGCATTGTATTAACATGTACGGTTGAAAAGGCAACTCAAAAGCGTAATAGATATAATAAAGTGTTGAAATAAAGCAAAACCCGCCTGAAAATCAAGCGGGTCTTACATTAAAAAGATCGGTTTACTTATTCGGCACTGGCCATGGCTGGTTCAGTCGTAGCAGAAGGTTGGGGGGCTGGCTTTGATGCCGGTGCCTTACGAGCAGCGGGTTTAGCCACTGGTGCGGGTTTAGCCACTGGCTTGGCCGACGCTGGGGCTGCTTTGGGCAACGCCACAGGTTGGGGTGATGTTGCGGTGGCCCTGGCTTTTTTGTTCTCTGTACGTTGGGCATTCTTAGATGACTTGGCTTCATTTTTTGCCTTCTTTTCGCCTTCTTTCTTAGCCTTTTTCTCGGCTTTCCTGACCACTTTGTCCGACTTCTTTTCGTCTTTTTTGGTGGCCTTGTGAATCAGCTTATCCAGCTTCCTGGCTAATTGGGAAGCGGTTTTTTCAATGGCTTTTTTCACTTTTTTAGTCTGCTCACCTGCTTCGCCGATTTTTGCTTCAATGGCACTCATGATGTCGTTAGCTAACGACTTTTTGTCCGATTTCATGATACTTAATTTGGATTTTAGTGACAGGCTTTATAAAAAAGCCACAAATAGAAGAGCATAAAAAATAACAAACAAAAATTACGTGTTATGTTTTTGTTATCTTTTGTAAAAAATCCCAACAAATAATCCCGGCTGTCACAGCAATGTTGAGCGAGTGCTTGGTGCCGAACTG
>JAJAYX010000639.1 GCA_026785985.1 Rudanella sp.
ATATAGCCCAACTGACTGACGGTAGAGTTAGCCAAAACTTTCTTGATGTCGTTCTGCATCAGAGCAATCGTTGCGCCCAGCAGAGCCGTGGCAATGGCGATGCCACCCATGATTTCGAGAGCCTGTGGAGCCAGCGTGTACAATACGTTCGAGCGAACCACCATATAGATGCCCGCCGTAACCATTGTGGCCGCGTGAATCAGGGCTGACACGGGCGTGGGGCCAGCCATTGCATCGGGGAGCCAGGTGAAGAGCGGAATCTGCGCCGATTTACCAACTGCCCCCACAAATAGCAGCAGGGCAATGGCCAGCACTGTTTTATCGCCGACGCTGAAGCCAGTTGCGGCTGAGAACACCTCCGTATATTCGACGGAGCCGAATGTGGTAAAGATCAGGAAAATACCCAACAGGAAGCCCAAATCGCCAATTCGGTTCATCACGAAGGCTTTGCGGGCCGCATTGTTGTAGCTTGTGTTGGTGTTCCAGAAGCCAATAAGCAGGTAGGAGCAAAGGCCAACGCCCTCCCAGCCAATGAACATAATGACGTAGTTAGACCCCATCACCAGCAGTAACATGAAGAACAAAAACAGGTTCAAAAAGGCCATGAACTTGCCGTAGCCCTCGTCGTGCTTCATGTAACCGATGCTGTAGAGATGAATCAGCGAGCCAACACCCGTGACAATAAGCAGCATAATCAGCGACAGTTGGTCGATCTGAAACGCGAAGTTGATGTGCAGATCGGCCACGCTGATCCAGTCGAACAGGGTAACTTTGAGGGGTTGATTGCCACCCGCCCGGAAACTGCTAAACAGCAACAGCACCGCCAGAAATGACAGACCCGGTCCGGCAACAGCCAACGGCCCTACTAATGACGCAGGCACTTTGCGGAACCCAAGGCCATTAATAATAAAGCCAAGAAGGGGCAACAGGGGAATGAGAATACAGAGTAGTTCAGGATTCATACAGTCGAAAATAGGCATTCATAGAGACACGAAATTTTGCCAGTCTGCCGGTGCGGGCTCTACAAATTACCATTTTAGTTTATTGAGGGCACCAATGTCAATGGAGCGGGTGTTGCGGTAGATCATCACGATGATTGCGAGGCCAACCGAGACCTCAGCAGCAGCTACAGCCATAATGAAAAAGACAAATACCTGCCCCGTGGAGTCGGATTTGTACGACGAGAAGGCAACTAAGAGCATGTTGACGGCATTGAGCATCAGCTCAATCGACATGAAGATGATAATGGCATTTCGCCGGGTCAACACCCCGATAATGCCAATCACGAATAACGCCGTACTGAAAATCAGGTAGTAGTTGAGCGGTATTTGTTGGATGACATCCGGGATGGATACCTGCTGAATAGGTTGCATAGTGATGCCGGTGTTGTAAAGTGGCGCAAAGGTAATAATAAAAGGAGTTGCAAGTCGAAAGTTACAGATTGAAAGTCGGCTGAGGCAGGAGGTGGTCATTTCTCAGGGATTGCCTGATTCTTAAAAGTACCCGCTCACCGAAAAAACCGACACCGCCATCATTGTGGAGCCGGGGAGACAGGCACCGGATCAGTATCAATGGTAAGTTTCAGCCTGTAAACAGGCCGGGCGCACGGCTGAGAATTGATTTTTCGGCATAACCTACAAAAAAATGACTATTTCTGTAGGTTACGAATACACATGGTATTTATCCGTAAATCTGCTACCAGAAAATAGCTTAATATACTGACTTTCTACTACTTTGGGCATTCCAAAACCACTGTAAATCAGTGGTAAACGAGACAACTAAAGTCGTACTTTTGTACATGCAAACCCCGCTAATTTCAATCATCACAGCTACTTACAACCGAAGCAATGCGCTTCGGTTTGCCATTGAGTCCGTGCGGCAACAAACGCTGACCGATTGGGAATTGATTGTGGTAAGCGATGCTTCTACCGACGATACAGCCAATGTGGTGGCTTCGTTTGGCGACTCGCGAATTCGGTTTGTTGAATTGGAACACAACCACGGTGAGCAATCGGGGCCAAATAATGTCGGGCTTGAGCTGACTCGTGGGCAATTCATTGCCTTTGTGAACCATGATGACCTCTGGATGCCTAACCATCTGGAAGCCAGCTATTCTTGTATGCTCGAAACGGGTGCCGATGTGGTTTTTGGTGTGGGAGTTTATGTGCGATCTGCCGCCGACATTAGCCTGATTGGACAACTGCCGCCAGGAGGTTTCAAACCTGTTAACTACATTCCAGCTTCGTGCTGGCTCTTTCGGCGGGAGTTAATTGAACGGGTTGGTAACTGGCGTTCCTATCGCGACTCGTGGTTTATCCCCTCCCTCGACTGGATCATGCGGGCCTATCGGCTGAAGGTAACGTTTGCCTCATCCAACCAGATTAGCTTGATTTTTGTCGCATCAACCATTCGGAAAGATTCGTATAAATATCGCCTGGACAGGTGAACGAGTTTCGGGTAAGTCATCTTCGCCCGCAACTGATCATTGTGCCACCCAAAGTCTATCATGGCGTTCAGAATATTTGGCCCCGAAACGGCTTTGCTGCTCAACATGGTCGATAAAGGGTATCGCTACGAACTCCCCGACCATTTCCGGCTGGATCCCGATACCAACCTGATTCCTTACCAGTTCTGAGCGCAATTTCAGCCAACAAACTACCCTTGTTACGATAATGGCCAAATCCTCTAAACGCCGACCCAACCCGGTACCAACCCGCCCAGCCGCCACAGGCGCAGCTACTGTTGAAACCATCGCTACCAAACAACGCCCGGCCTCACCGCCAGCCCCGGCGCGGCAACCGGATTTTACCCTGATCCGTTTCGATGCCCGCGCTAAGTGGTATCTGGGCATCGTGATGGGTTTGTTTCTGCTGTTTACCCTGACAAAAATCCACACAATTTCCACGCCAATCTGGGATGCAGCCCTGCCCGATGGCACCAACTCCCCTCAACGTGGTTTGTTGGCTGGAACCCCCCGCGAGATTCGGGTGGATGAGTGGGGCGTTTCGCTACCGTGGGAAATGTCGAATATCAGTCGGGGGTTTCCACTTGAAAATGAAACCATCGGTGGTAAACAAGTGGGTCTGCTGTTGATGCCGACCTACCATCTGTATAGTTTTTTCAGGCCCGCCAACTGGGGGTTCATACTGTTCGATGCCGAACGGGGCCTGGCCTGGAAAGGCAACTTTGACTATCTGCTGCTGCTGACGGGGGCTTTTCTGCTGTTGATGCTCCTGACTCGTAACAACGTTGGGCTGTCGATTTTTGGGAGTTTGTGGCTCCTGATGTCGTCAGGCATTCAGAACTGGAACGGGGGCATTTCAGTCGTTTTCGGGTTCTATTGCTATTTGTTTGTAGTGGGGGTTTATCTGCTTTTTTCCGAACAGCGAAGCTGGCGATGGGTGGCCTGGAGTGTGCTGTTCGGGTGGTTGCTGTTCACCGAGGTTTTCCTGATTTATCCACCCTACCAGGTGCCATTGGGCTACACATTTCTGGTTCTGTTTGCGGGCTACGTCTATACCAATCGCCATCAGGCAGGTTTGCGCTATCAGTTTCCGCAAAAGCTGGCTCTCGTGCTGGCTGGCGTGGCCGCTTTCGGCTTGTTGTTCTATTCAATTTATGCAGACCTGAAACCTACGTTCGATGCCGTTTCGCAAACATTTTATCCCGGCAAACGCTCCGAAACGGGCGGCACCGGCTTTAAAGCGAACTGGTTTTCAGACTATTATAGTTGGCTCCTTAGCCCCGGCAGCTTTCCAAAATCCTGGGATAACATCTGCGAACTGGCCCATTTCGTCACATTTGTTCCGGTGGTGATTCCGGCTGTAATTGTCTTTTTCTACCGAAACCGCAAAATCGACTGGATGCTGGCGGGCCTATCGGGGGTTGTGGTGGTAATGCTTCTCTGGATGACGTTTCACTGGCCAACGTGGCTTGCCGAAGGAACGCTGATGAGCATGAGTCCCACCCGACGGATGCAGATTCCGCTTGGTGTGTCGAGTGTTTTGCTCACGGTGTTGTATCTTAACTACTTAAAAACCAATGCACTGACTAGCAATAAACTGATTCAGGCAGGGCTGGTTGGAGCGGTGGGATTGTTCATGATTTATACGGCCTACGTCAATATCACTGACTCTGGGGGCTTTTTCAAATCCTACCAGCTTATTATGCCGGTGATTGTGTTAACGGCACTGAATGCCCTGTTGCTGCCAACCGTTCGATGGCCGTATCGCCAACTGGCGTTTACGGTCGGGCTGCTGTTGTTTCTGTTGCCCAACATGGGCTTCAACCCCTTGTCGCGGGGATTGTCGCCCATCACCGACCATGCGCTCTATAAGGCAGTTAAAGCAATTCAGGCAACCGACCCCGATGCCCGATGGGTGGCCTACGACAATCGCCGGGTGTCGGAATTGATCACGGCAACGGGAGTCAACATCATCAGCGGGGTGAAGTATATACCGCCCATGAACATCTACAGTGTGCTGGACCCCGATAAAAAATTGGACTCGCTCTATAACCGCTATGCCCACACGATCTATAAACTCAATATTGATCATAAAGACGGTATTGTCATGCAAAACCTGTATGAAGATGAACTGATTGTGGCAATAGACCCTTGTTCGCCCCGGCTCCACAAACTGAATGTCCGGTATGTGGTGTTCGATGGGGAACAAATTCCGTTGGCCACCCGGTGCATGACATTGGTGCAACAAGTAGGCACGATCAGGATCTATCGGGTCGACAAACAAGTGAAGCTGGCTGGTCAATAGAGCCTCAGCCCTAAGTTTTTGCGGTCGTTCCACTGTCTTTTCCACTATCCTTCCGTTATTTGGAGGTAGAAACTTTAAATTGGACAACGTGAATTGGCTTATTGACAAACGAATTGTAGTGATTGGCGGAACCACGGGTATGGGCTTTTCGGCGGCTCAGGCGTTCGTGCGCGAGGGCGCCCGGGTGGTGGTGGTCGGTCGCAATCCCGATAGTTGCGCCACTGCCGAAGAACTGCTCGAAGGCAGTGGATTGGCCATGTCGGGCGATGCCTCAGACCCCAAAACGGCTACCAAAGCCATTGACCTCTGCCAGAATATTTTCGGTGGTTTCGACGGGCTGTATCATGTGGCGGGGGGCAGCGGTCGGCGGTTTGGCGATGGCCCTCTCCATGAACTGACCCTCGACGGCTGGAACGCCACCATGAACCTGAATTTGACTTCGTTGATGCTCTCGAATCAGGCAGCCGTGCGGACATTTAAGGAGCAGGGACAGGGCGGTACGATCCTGAATATGGGGTCGATTCTGAGCCATTCGCCTTCACCCAAATATTTTGTTACCCATGCTTATGCAGCCGCAAAATCAGCCGTAATTG
>JAJAYX010000640.1 GCA_026785985.1 Rudanella sp.
CACCCGCATCGCTATCCGTGGCATCGTTGCCCAAATTAGCCGTGGTGAAGGTAAAGCCGCCCGGAGCCGTGAAGACCACCGAATACTGACCCGGATCCAGATTCGTAAACAAATACGTGCCCGATCCCGATGTCGTCTGGCTGGCAATGGCGGAGCCGTTGCTGAACAAAGTCACTGTCACATTGGCCACACCCGTCTCGGTGGCATCCTGCTGACCGTTGCTGTTCGAGTCAAGCCACACATAGTTGCCCAGACTCGCCTTCAACGGAATCAGACCTGCGTCAATCGTGGGGTTGTTCTCCCCCGCCGACAAACTTACGATCCCCGTGGCCCCGGCCTGACCGGTTACACTGCTCACGTTGGAGTCGGTGGCCGGATTGCCCTGCAAGCCTGTAGTGAACGTCGTTCCTGCCGGGGCCGTGAAGACCACGTAGTACTGACCCGGCTGCAAGCCCGTGAAGCTGTAGAAGCCGCTGGTATTCGTGGTCGCGCTGCCAATTGGCGTAGCGTTACCCACTATGTACAACTGTGCTAATACACCCGGAACTGGTGGCTCCATACCCATCGGCCCCTGCTGACCGTCGCCATTGTTGTCGAACCAGACGTAATCGCCCAGACTCGCTTTCAATGGAATCAGACCCGCGTCAATCGTTGGATTATTCTCCCCTGCTGTCAGGCTCACAATAGCCGTGCCTCCCAACTGCCCCGTCGTACTGTTGACGTTCGAGTCGGTGGCTGTGCTGCTGCCCGCCAGCGGAGTCGTGAAGGTTGTGCCCACCGGAGCGGTGAAGACCACCTGGTAGCTACCCGGAGTCAAGCCCGTGAACGAGTACAGAACCGATGTCGAGGTTGACGTGGTGGCAACCGCCGATCCATTACTATATAAGGTAACCGTTACGTTGGGAACACCCGGTTCGCCGGAGTCCTGTACCCCATTACCGTTATTATCTAACCATACATAATCACCCAACGAAGCGGGTAATACGGTTATTGGCACCAAGCCAGCATCTACTGTCGTCAGGTTTTGACCGGGCGACAGCGTGTACACTGGCGTGAAACCACCCGTACCGGCATCACTGTCCGTATTGTCGTTGCCCGTGTTCGGAATCGTAAACGTGCTGCCCGCAGGTGCCGTGAACTGAACCGAATAGCCGCCCGGAACCAGACCCGTGAAGCTGTAGAAGCCCGATAGGTTGGTGCTTGTGGTAGCGACTACCGAACCGTTGCTTTACAGCGTGACAATTACGCCACCTACACCACCTTCGCCGGGATCCTGCTGACCGTTACTGTTGGTATCGCTCCAGACAAAGTCACCCAATGAAGCGGGCAATGGCACTAGACCCCCATCCACTGTTGAGTTGCTTTCGCCACCACTCAAAGTATAAGTCTGTGTTTGTCCGGTCAGGGGGTTCGCATCGCTGTCGGTTACATCGGAACCAACGTTTGCGTTCGTGTAGGTAAATCCAGTTGGTGCGGTAAATACGACATAATATTCACCCGGAATAAGATTAGGGAAGAAATACTTTCCACTGCCATCCGTCACCGTTGTTGATAAAGCCGTTGTGTTTCCAGGCTGGAAAAGTTGAACGGTTACGCCCGAAACGGGAGGTTCCAGAGCAGCCGTACCTTGTTGACCATCGCGATTATTATCTAACCATACGTAATCACCCAAACTGGCCAGTGGTCCTGGGTCAACCTGGATATTACAACAATTGGTAGCCTGACATCCGCTTAGGGAGGCAGCTACCGAATACGTACCCGTACTTTTAATAATCAGATTTCCATTGGCATCTACTGATGCCTCAGTCGCTGGCACATTAGGACCACCAACCAGATTGGCTCCTTTGAAATACTGAACGCCCGAAAATCCGGCCGGAGCCGAAACCGTATATTCTTCACCGGCATATAAAAGCAGCGGCACTGAAAAACAAACGTTGTCCAGATCGTCTTCCAGGTAACTCCCGTTGTTGGGCACCGAATCGCTGTCCGATTGATCAGCGGCTGTTACTTCAGCCGTCAAAAATGCAACGCCCCGTTCAATCACTGTGGCGGTAATCTGAACGGTCGACGAACTGTTGGCCGACAGGGAAGCAATAGCCCAGTTGCCGGTGGCTAACGTATAACTTGGTGCCCCTGTCGAAGCAACATACGAAGTAGCCGAAACATAGCCTGCGGGGAGAGTCACTTTCAGCCTGACATTGGTAGCCGCCGTGGTGGAGCTATTGGTGACAGTAACTGTGTAGGTAACGACTCCATTTGGGGCCGGATTAGCATTACTAATAACAGCATCGACCATCAGGTCGGTTATTGCTGTTTGAGCGGATGCCCCCAAAGACAGGAACACAAGCGCGAACGACATAACCAGCGAACTTATAAAAGTTCGCTGACCATATACGTGCTCAGGTTTATGAGCAGATAAGCTCAGGGGGGGGCCGTCGGCGAACCCGTATGGACCCCCGGCCCATCGGACTGACCCTGCCTCAGTACCAAAACGAACCCACCGGCGACACTGCTGCCAGAGGAGTCGAATCAGGTTGATGCTGTTCTTCAGTAAAGGTTGCTCATTCATTGGTAAATGTGATAAAGAAAGTTGATTCGGTAATTGATCAGAAGAGTTTACAGGAGATCGGTCGGGGGGATCAACCCGCATACCAAACCCATAGCGGGTATAGATGGGTGAAGCACGCCTTCGGCCCATTTGCTGTTTAGGCAGTTGTACAGCCCATCCAGAGGGGGGCGATGCTGTATTGACCCAGGAGCGGGCAAACAGAACCAGTGTTCTGATGAGTTGGGCAACCATCAGATACCATCGGCCGGTTAGTTGTGGCCGATGCGCTGATTCATTACGGGCAGATCGACGGCGTAGGGTATCACCGTGTTCAGTCAGTAAGGTAGATGTGTTATTCCTCTGCTGCTTCATTTTTGGGGCAGAATATAAGATTGTGCCAAAGACCCCCGAACAAATATTCCAGAATAATCGCTTACAGCGACACTGGGCATTGTCGGAAATTGGCACTTTTTACTACTTCAGAAGTATCTAAAACTATGCCAAAACCAATTGGCGATTGGTTTAAAACATTTCAGGAGCCGTAAACACTTGATAATAAGGTATTTTCCTATCTAAAACGCACCTAATAATTTAAGAATCATTATTAAGCAGCACCGTCAGTTCAGTAATAATTAGTTTCTTGTGATCCGTGCCATTTAGCGAAAACTATGCCAGATAAGCCAATCTTCAACAAGATAACATCATATGCTGAATGAACGTTGTTACCAGCAAACAATAGGTAAGTAACCTTGTAAGCCGATAGTACAGGAAAAGTGAGAGAGAATATGCCGAAGGCAGAAGTGATTACCAGTCAATCAACGAATAAAGGGCAGACTGAATAGCCCACAAATATAGCCACATGTTGTTACAAATCACTTAGATCTCTACTTTTTTCAGTAGTAGTCGCAACATACGAACTGACAAAAAAGGCATTGGGTGATTGATAAGCCAGACAGCTTCATCACCCAATGCCTGAATTCACACCACCACTAAATTTTAAAAATCGTAGCCCAGCGTGAGGTAGGGGATCGCCGTGTTCACCACATTATTTTCCAGTCCCCAGGCATAATCAAACTTCACGTAATACCCCAAAAGCATAGTCCGTGCCCCCACGCCATACCCAATCAGGAAAGGGTTTTTGAAGTTTGTTACCGTAGCTAAAAATGGCAGGTTTCCGCCACCGACAACTTCGGTGTTCAGGTTGTTTTGTCGGTTAAATGGGCCCTGTCCCGACCAGGCAGTGCCCACATCGGAGAAGGCAACTAACTGAAGATTACGCAAGAAATTAGATGTAATATTACCTCGATATAAATACTTAACCAGTGGCAAACGCAACTCCGCATTGAGGAGCATATGGCTATTCCCAGTCAGTTTGCCTAGCCGGAATCCACGCAGGTTCGTCACATAATCCAGGAAGAAAATATCCCGATAGTCATCCCGCGATTGCACCAGTCCGTTCGGGATCAGCAATGGATTCGTAGCCACCGCTTCTTTCTGGGGTGCTATCCAGTTTTCCATACCTCCCAGCGTACTCTGCTTGGGTGCCGGGCCACCCGACTGACTCACCGACAGGCGAACAGCCAACATGAGATCGCGGTGAATTTTCTGGTAATGCCGCAGGTCGATAGTCAACCGGCGGAAGCTTTGCGACGATGAACGAATACCCGCGTAGTTCTCGAATTTCACTTTCGCACGGGTTCCTTCGATCATATTCATGCCATTGATCTTCGAGTTATCATACACAAACTCGCCCCGGAGGCCCGCATAATCAGAGGTTCGGTCGGCTTCGGCAATGTTCAGTAACTCAATCCGGCGGGTCAGCGCATAGAACGGCGAAACGGTGAAGCGGGTCGTTACTGAGATCGGATACGAAGCCGATAATGAGACCCGGTTGTAGCGATACTTCTGATTCAACGACTCATTATCGAGATAGAGCGTTTGCCGATCTACCCGAACACCAAAGTCAATCCGGTTGGTCAGGTTATGGTATTCGGCAAATAGGTCACTGTTGCGGAGGGTGGTTGTGATGAACAGACCGGCTTTGATAATGTGGTTTTCCAACAGATCATTCATGGTGATGTTCTGGGAAAAACCAAAGCCCCGAATCGGGTCGATACGCCACGATGAACTGGCATCATTGGCAATGAACAAACCACGATAATCGAAAGGCCCCCGAATAGTTATGTTCTCCCGTCGGCGGTTGCGCAGAATGGGCGAACTGGCCGATGCCAGCGGAATGCCCGAACTCCGGCGTTGCCGAAACTCAGCCGCTTTCACCACCTCCGGGTCAAACTGGTAATTGTCCGTATCGACTTCGCCCGGTTCCAAAGCCAGCCGACCGGGGACAGCCGCCGTTGTGGAGGTGGTCGGGCTGGTAGCCGATGCCTGAGTAGTATCAGTCCGGGCTGGTGGCGAAGCAACTACTTTAGGCATATTGTTGATGCCCAATAACACATTTCGCTGGGTGGGTGCCATTGCCTGCGAGGTGTTCAGGGGCAATTGAGACCGGTAGCCAATATATACCTCGCCGTTCCGAAGAGCACTATACACAAATCCACCGTTTGCCGGAATCAAATCATACTGACGGATGCTGCTCGGAAAGGCTGTTATCTGGCTCACCGTTGAGGCCGCCGTGCTGTCGCTTATTGACAGGCGGTACAGATTCTGAATGCCGCTGGCTGTGCCCAGAAAATAAATAGTGTTCTCGCTGCCGGCAATGGGCCGCACCGCATTGGTCAGGGTGTCGGTCAGGCGGGTAACGGAGGTTGCCCGCACTCCCCCCTCGTGCCGGAACAGGGAGTACCGATCCCGGATAGTCCGAAACGATCCTTTATCCACGCCCAGCGTATCCGCCGAGCGATTCGACGCAAAAACAATATCGCGCGAACTACGGCCCACAAACACGGGATTAATGTCGTCGTAGAGGTCGTTGGTGAGTTGAGCGTAGTTACCCCGGCTGATACTATACAGAAAAATATCGTTCTGACCGCGCCGGTCCGCACTCATCACCAGGCTTCCCCCGTCGTCGGAGGCATCAATGCCCACAATTTGTGTCAGCCCATTTATGGCTTGCCGGGACCGCTGCTTGGGCCGCTTATCGAGGTCGGTATATATATATAGGTATGACTTCCCGTTTTCGTCAGTCACCACCACCAGATTATTATCGCGCTGCCAGGCCACCAGCGGGGTGCTGTTGAAGGTGGCATGGCCATCGAGCCGGTAGCCTCCCTGCAAAACTGAGTAGCGTTTTTTGGTCGCCGTGTCATACACGTCAACACTGAATTTGCCATCGTTAACCGTCGAAAAGGCAATCAGCGACTTATCGGGACTAATTTTGACATCATTTAGAATCTGATCGATACCCGCCCGCCGGATAGCGATGGTGGCATCGTCGGAGCCTCCCGCCGAAGGTATTGCTTTAGCCATATTGGCGTAATACTCGCGCCACTCGCGCAGGAACCGGCCATAAGGAACCCCCAGCGTGCTTTGAATACTGCTCTGCTCGTTCCGAATGATTCGGGTGAGGTTCAAAATGTTCGAGATATTATCCCGACCATACTTCTGGGCAATGTAGTTCCAGATGGAGTGGCCAACGCGCTCGGCATCGCGGCCCTGCAACAGGTTAGGTTTCCGAATGATGCGGCTCACCGACGCATCGCGCATGTAATCGTCCAGCTCTACACTGTAACCTCCGGCAATGTAGGAAGCAATGCCGGGCATGAACCAGTCGGGCAGGGTGAGCAATAAGGAACTTTGGAGAGCATCTTTCAGACTGCCGCCGTAGAGCATGTCATATACAAACAGCATCGACACGTCGTGAATGAGCCGCTTTTTGAACGTGATCTGATCGCCGGTAAAGGCAATCTCCAGCCTCGATTTGGCCAGGTCGATTTCGCGGCTGTCCAGCTCGCCTACCACACTGATGCCAATGTTGCTCTGGGCCAGCTCCTGTGGCGAATTATACAGAAAAATCTTGATGCGGTTGTAGGGCGTGTAGCCGAGCAACTCGGTGATCCGGTCAAACTCCGACTCGGCATATTGCGCTGTCAGGTTAGCCAGAGTGTTGCCATCCTGGTAGAAATAAATCTCGAAGTTGGCCGTGCGGATAATCTTCCAGTTGAAGTTCCGGTACTGGATTCGATTCTTCCCAAATTGTTCGAGGGAAGGATAGTTCTGCGCGTTGGCACTGAGCAGGGCACCAACCCAAAGACACAACAAAAGGATGTACTGCTTGTGCATAAACCGTTTTATAAATACGCTACACTATAACGAAAGGCAGCGTTGAATATTAACTTCATTATCTAAATCTTTGCCTTCCAGCAAATGTCGGGCAAACTGATGGGCAAGATACGGACTCAGCGAGACACCTTTGCTGCCAAAGCCCCCAAATATACCTACGGATGGATGCTGCGGATGGATGCCGATGAACGGCC
>JAJAYX010000641.1 GCA_026785985.1 Rudanella sp.
ACGTATGGTAGTGGGATAAGTCGGTATGATGGTAAACACTTTACCAATTATACAACCGCACAGGGATTGGTGCATAATACGGTATTGTCTATTAGCCAGGACAAGACCGGGCCTCTGTGGATCTCAACCTTTGGGGGCGGGGTCAGTCGCTTTGACGGGAAACGCTTTACTAACTTTACCACGCAACAAGGATTAGCCACTGATTTTGTTTACTGCACGCTGGAAGACAATCAGGGAAACCATTGGTTCGGAACATCGGGCGGGGGCCTAAGCCGGTACGAAGGGGCGAGTTGTGTCAATTTTACCACCAAGCAAGGACTGCCTAATCAGGTTAAGAAGGTTTTTCGGGATAGAGCGGGTAATTTGTGGTTTGGAACATATGGTGGCGGAGTGAGCCGCTACGACGGCAACAGGTTTACTACGTTTACAACGAAGCAGGGGTTGGCTGACGATATGGTTCATGACATTGCGGAAGATAAGCACGGAAATATTTGGTTCGGCTGTATGGGAAATAGCGCATTAAGCCGCTTTGATGGGAAACAGTTTACGACCTATACCACGAAGCAGGGACTGACAAATGACGAAATTTGGAGCCTACTGCCCACTCGGGGGGGAGATATCTGGTGCGGCCCAAATGGCGGGGGGCACTCCGCTTTAATGGCGAGAAATTTACCAATTATACTACGAAGCAGGGGCTGGCCGATGATGTAGTCTACACCCTTGTGGAGGACAAACGGGGTGATATCTGGTTCGGCAGTATGAATACGGGTAGGGTCAGTCGCTTTGATGGGAAACAGTTTACCACCTACACCTCGGCGCATGGGCTAGCCGGTAATAGTGTGGAAAAAATACGAAATGACAACCAGGGGAATCTTTGGTTTGTCACGGACAATGGTATAAGTCGCTTTGATGGAAAAACGTTTGCCAGCTTCACCACAAAAGATGGGTTACCCAGCGATGCCGTTTACAGCATTACGGTCGATTCAATGTCAAACATACTTATCGGCACGAATCAGGGATTGGGGATCTTGACTGGATTCACGTCAAACCCAGCAAACGAAAAGACACCGAAGCGTATCGCTGGGCAAAACGCACTGAGCAATGATGCGCTGGCAAGGTATAGCCCAACCATTGAAAGCTACAATACCGCTACGGGCTATCCAATTAAAGATGCGAGTACCGTGTTCAGCGACCGCAAGGGTATAACCTGGATTGGCACATCGTCGGATAAAACGGGTTTAGTCCGTTTTGATTATTCGGCAGTCCGCAAAAACAAAAAGCCACTGGTAATTAAACTCCAGGGCATAAAAATCAATAATGAAGCCATTGGCTGGCAAAGCTTACAAACACCGTCTGCCAAAAACGAGGTAAAACGGGATTCCAACACCACCGCACCGAATATTACCGAAGAAGTGACCACATTCGGCAAGGAATTGAGCGAAGTCGAACGGGATTCAATGCGCCACAAATTTGGGGATATCCAATTCAGTGGTATTCGCGACTGGTATCTGATTCCCGAAAACTTAGTGCTTCCCTACCGGCACAATACCATCACGTTTGAGTTTGCCGCCATCGAAACGGCACGCCCGTCTCAGGTAAACTACCAATACATGCTGGCAGGGTACGACGATGACTGGTCACCCAGGAGTAACAAAGCGTTTGCTACTTTTGGCAACATGACCGAAGGCACCTACACCTTTAAACTGAAAGCGCAAAGCCCATTGGGGATATGGAGCCAGCCTATCGCCTATACCTTTACGATACTGCCTCCCTGGTGGCGCACCTGGTGGGCCTACCTGCTTTACGCACTACTTTTGGGGTGGGCAGTTTGGGGGCTTACCGCCTACCGGTCGAGGGAGTTAAAGCGAAAAAACCAGGCTCTTCAGGAAAAAGTACACGCACTGGAAGAAATCAAAGATGCCCTCCTGAACGGGCAAAAGATAGAACGCCGACGGGTAGCCGCCGATCTGCACGACAACCTGGGCGGGATGATGTCGGCCATCCGGCTCACCATCGAAGCCATGGATGCCGCCACCTTTTCTCCAAAAGAACACGAAGTCTATCAGAACGTGTTGGGTATGACCCGGCAAGCCTACAACGAAATAAGGCTCCTTTCGCACAACCTCCAACCCGACGAATTAGAGAAATTTGGCCTTGCCCAGGCTCTACAGCGGTTGATGAACAAGCTCAACAGTAGCCAGCAAATTCAGTTTTCGCTGAGCATAACCCCGGCAGAGCGGCTGCACAAAGAACTGGAATTCAACCTGTATTCGATCTGCCTCGAACTGGCCAACAACATCATTAAACATTCACAAGCGACAGAGGCTTCGTTTGAGTTTGCGGCCAAAAACGGTCATTTACAACTATTGGTGACAGACAACGGCAAGGGGTTTATTCACAACAACACCTCCGATGGTATGGGTATGCGGAACATTCAGGAGCGCACCGAGCAGATGGGGGGCACACTCAAAATTCACTCACGGCCCGGCGAAGGCACCATGTTTCAGTTTATGATACCGCTCATTCTGCCAGTCCGTGCTTAAGCGCGAACTTGATTAACCCCAGTGAGTTTTTGATATTGAGTTTTCGGAACAGGTTTTTGCGGTGTGTTTCCACCGTATTCAGGCTGATAAACAGTTTCTCCGCAATCTGGTTGCTGCTGTGTTCCTGGGCAATGAGTTTAATTACCTCAATCTCACGCCCGGTCAGTGAGGTCAGTACGTCAGGAGCTTCATCTGTAGTAGTGGTTTGGCGGTATAGTTCCTGAATACATTGCTGCTAATATATTGTTGACCGGCGGCTATGGCAGCTAATGCTTTTTCTAATTCGTCGCGGCCAGCACTTTTCAGGATGTAGCCCGCTGCCCCCGCTTGTAATGCCTCGCGGATGTGCGCTGCATCTTCGGCCATCGTCAGCACCAGTACCCGCACCTTCGGAAAGCGACGCCGAATGTGTAAAATCATCTCGATACCGTTCATATACGGCATATGCAAATCGGACAGCACCAAATCAACGGGAAATTGCTCCAGAAACGTTAAGACTTGCTTTCCGTTGCTGACCTGACCTACAATCTCTACGCCGTTGAGGCCCGATAGCAGTAGGCTGAGGCTATCGGAAAAGATTTTGTGGTCGTCGGCAAGTAAGATGTGGGTTAGCATATACAGTAAAGGTGTGTTTTATCATTATCGAGAGTGACTAAAATATTGGCCACGGAATGAGCTTTACCTGCTCAAAACTTACCTAAACGTACGAATCTATCTGCAATCTAAAGAAAAGTAAGCGGGTACCATTTATTAGCCGGTACATAGCCAGGTTACTGCGTACGATGTAGACACTACGTTGCCATCACCAGTTGTCCTGTTGTCTGTATTGCCATATAGCCGGTGCCGAAGCGATAGCAGAAGGTTGGTTTTTGGCCGTTTTTCGGGGCAAAATGGTAACTTTGGGGTAAATATATACGAAATGAAAAACTATGCCTTTGCGCTATTGATAGGCGTATTTGTTACCAGCGGTTGCCAAGAGACCGATCAAACACCCTGTAATGCTGCTACCGTTACCACCAAAGCTCCAGCGGCTGAAGTAAGTGCGCTAAAACAGTACATTGATGCTAACAAGATACCTGCCACCGCCGACGACAGAGGCTTTTACTATACGATTCAGTCGCCGGGAATGGGCACCAAACCCACGGTTTGTTCGGCCGTAACGGTCAATTACGTGGGCAAACTGACCAACGGCACCACATTCGACAGTGGTAACAGTGTGAGTTTTGGCTTAAATCAGCTTATTATTGGCTGGCAGGAAGGGATTCCGCTCATAGCACCGGGTGGGAGCATCACGCTCTATTTGCCGCCCAGTTTAGCCTATGGAGCGCAGGCACAAGGCAGTATTCCTGCCAATTCGATTCTGATTTTCCAAATCGACCTGCTTCGGATCAACTAACTGCCGACAATGGCTGGTGACGCTCTTCCTTCACCGCTCTCCTTCCGCGTCTTTCTTCGTATCTTTGTACCCTTATTTCTGAGGAGACGGTTCGCCGTTGCGATACGACAATGACTATACAGCAGGAGATTGCCCGGCGAAGGACGTTTGCCATTATCAGTCACCCCGATGCCGGGAAAACCACGCTTACTGAAAAATTGCTGCTCTTTGGCGGAGCTATCCAAACCGCCGGTGCCGTAAAATCCAACAAGATCAAGAAAACGGCGACCTCCGATTTCATGGAAATCGAGAAGCAACGTGGTATCTCAGTGGCTACATCGGTGATGACGTTTGATTATGAAGGACTGAAAATCAATATCTTAGATACGCCCGGTCACAAAGATTTTGCCGAAGATACCTACCGGACGTTGACCGCCGTGGACAGCGTTATTCTGGTGATCGACTGTGTGAAGGGCGTGGAAGAGCAAACCGAGCGGCTCATGGAAGTATGCCGGATGCGCGACACGCCGGTGATGATTTTCGTGAACAAAATGGATCGCGAAGGCAAGAACCCGTTCGATCTGCTCGACGAACTTGAAGAGAAACTGAACATTCGGGTGCGCCCACTGGCATGGCCCGTCAACATGGGGCAGAACTTCAAGGGGGTCTATAGCCTATACGACCGCAATCTGAACTTCTTCAAGGTCAACAAAACCCGGTTGGAGGACGATGTGCTGAAAATTGACATTACCACGCCCGTTCTGGAGCAAAAGGTGGGGCAACGCGATGCCGACCAACTCCGCGAAGACGTGGAACTGATTGAGGGCGTATACGACACCTTCGACCGGGAGGCTTACCTCGCCGGGAAATTAGCCCCCGTTTTCTTCGGCTCGGCGGTGAACAACTTTGGGGTTAAAGAACTACTGGATGCCTTCTGCCGACTCTCGCCCGAACCCGTTGGCCGCCCCACCGACAAGCGCGAGGTGGAACCCAACGAGAAAAATTTCAGTGGTTTTGTGTTCAAAATACACGCCAATCTGGACCCCCGGCATCGCGACCGAATCGCGTTTTTGCGGATCTGTTCGGGCAAGTTCGAGCGGGGGAAGTTTTACCACCACACCCGGCTTGACAAAGACCTGCGGTTCAGCAGTCCGTTCAGTTTCATGGCCGATGCTAAGGCCGTGATGGAAGAAGGTTTCCCCGGCGATGTGGTGGGCCTCTATGATACGGGCAGCTTCAAAATTGGCGATACGCTCACCGAAGGCGAAGACCTACAGTTCCAGGGGATTCCGAGTTTCTCGCCCGAAATTTTCAAGGAGCTTCTTAATCTCGACCCCATGAAGTCGAAACAGTTAGACAAGGGCGTGCAGCAGTTGACCGACGAAGGAGTGGCGCAATTGTTTTTACTGCAACCCGGCAACCGCAAAATCGTGGGCACAGTAGGCGAACTTCAGTTCGAGGTGATTCAATACCGCCTGGAAAACGAATACGGGGCCAAGTGCCGCTGGGTGCCGCTCAACTACACCAAAGCCACCTGGATCACCGCCGAAGATCCGCAGAAACTGACCGAGTTTATCCGGCTCAAAGGCAACCAAATCAGTTATGACAAAGATCAGAACCCGGTGTTTCTGGCCGAATCAGACTGGATTCTCCGTATGAACCAGCAAAATAACCCCGACGTGCAGTTCCACCTGACCTCGGAGTTTAAAACGGAAGTATCGTGAATCAGGCTGATTTTTTTATTAAATACATCGGCGAAGCCTTTCCCAAAAAACCAGCTTGTTATCCACGATAATACTTAAGCCCAGGCTCCGGCTCACTTTCACAATGAGTACGTTTTCAATGCCTTTTGCTTCCCCCAGCACCTGCTCGGCAATATCCACCAGGCGGGTATGGTTTCTCGTTTGTCGCGCAGGTGTTTGGTGGCAGTGGGTACACTGATTTTCAGGGCAGAAAAACAACTGGACCGAACAGGTTGCGCGGCCTACCGATTAATAAACTCGTTGACGTTTTCTTTGGTGATACGGAGCAAACCCGTGTTCACCGAAGTCGGGATATTGGTGATGCCCGCCTGCCGGTCGCTGGCCGACAGCCGGTTGGTCTGGTGAACGCGGTCGTAAAGAAACTGAGCACCATACCAGGTGAAGAGTTCCCGTTTTTGGCCCGCCAGCATCTGAATAACCCCTTCGCGCACCAATTGCAGGTGTTCCGGCTCCCAGTCAACCGTCGTGATTTTCACCTTCCCGGCTCGTCGGGCTTCTTTCACGGCCAAAGCAATGCCCGGCCCCGAATTGGAATCGAAGCCGCACAGACCCGCCAAATCGGGGTGCGCCGACAGCAGGTCAGCCGTGATCCGGGCCGCTTCCTCCACGTTGGCTTTGTCGTCGAACTTGCCAACAACTTCGATGCCGGGGTATTTTTTCAGCACATCGAGCAGACCCCGGAAACCCGTTTCCATGTTGGTCAGGCCCAGAATGCCCATGTAGGCAATTTTACCTTTGCCACCCAGCAAGTGCGCCATTTCTTCGCCCTGCATCCGCCCGATTTCATACCAGTCGGTGCCTAAAAAAGCATCGCGCCGGGAGTTGGGAATATCCGAATCATAAACCACCGTTGGAATGCCAGCAGCCACCGCTTTGTTGATGACGGGGCCGATGGCGGGGTCGGTGCCGTTGATGAGCAGACCCGATGGCCGGGTTCCGATGACCTCTTCGATGGTGTTGATTTGCGCCGGAACGTCCCATTCGGCGGGGCCGAGAATAGACACCCGCACGTTGTGGGCTTTGCCCCAGCGTTTGAACGTGGCCTGATCGTGGTTCACATACATGGGCATGGTCACGGCGGTCGTCACCATCACATATTCCTCTTCTGCTCCCGAAGCATTTGCCTGTTCATCAGCCCGTTGATTAATAAAAGTAGTCGCATTCCGGGTCGGCAACTCGCAGGAAGTGAGCAGAAGGGCCAGTAAGACGAGGGAGTTTTTCATAGAGGATGAACCTGTTAACGAAGCCGTTTTTGCAGGGCCATATCTGTCCAAACCGCCGTGATCAGAATCAGGCCGAGAATGATTTCCTGCCAATAGCCCGACACCCGCGCCAGCACCATGATGTTGCTGACCAGGCCCATGAACACGGCTCCGAGCAGGGCACCCACAATTTTTCCGTGTCCACCCGACAAACTCGCTCCGCCCAGAATTACTGCCGTAATCACGCGCAACTCCAGCCCCCGGCCCGCCGTGGGCAAGGCCGTTCCAAGCCGCGACGTGAGCAGCAAGCCCGCCACTCCCGCCAGCACTGAGGTCAGCACAAAGCCGTACAACTTCATTCGCCGAACCCGAATCCCCGACAAATCTGCCGCTCGTTCGTTGCCGCCGATGTAGTAATACCGTCGAAAAAAAATGGTCTTGTGCATCAGGAACGCAAACACGCCCACCGTCAGCAGCATGTACCAAACGGGCATCTGCACCCCCAACAACCGCGACTGGCTGATGGCCGTGAACCAGTAAGGCAGATTCTGAATTCCAGAACCGCTCAGGAGCAAGGCTCCTCCGCGCACAATGCCCATCATAGCCAGTGTTTGAATCATCGGATTAACACCCTGATAAGCAATCAGGTAGCCATTCAATGCTCCAATCAGGCCGCTGGCTAACAGGGCCAAAACAATGGCCACGCCCACCGGCCAACCTAACTGAATCAGGATGTAGGCCGCCAACCCGCCCGCAAACGCCACCACCGATCCCACCGACAAATCGAAAACACCCGCCACTAGCAGGAGCATCATACCCACAGCCACAATGGTGTCGATGGACAGGTTCAGCAGCAGTTGACTCCAGTTGCCAAAGGTGGGGAAGGTTTGCGGAAACGCCACAGCCGCACCAATACCCACCAGTAAAATGGTGAGTGTCAGGGAGTAGGTTCGTTCCTGTAGGAGCTGTCGCAACGGCACGGAAGCGGTCATGGCAGCGGATAGTTTTTGGCGGAATCGTCCAGAATCAGTACCCAATCGTGACCGTATCCAGCATCGGGGGGGGTGAAAAGCTGCGGAGACTTATTGGCAAACGCCGGGGCGGGTTTGGCTTTGCCCGTGCGCGGATCAAACCAATTCGCCGTGACCGACTCCCCCGAAATTTTGCCCGGATTCAGGGTGAAGGGTCGGCCCGACGACGTATAGACAAACGCATAATCGCGGCCCCGCGTGGCCTGAATCCGGTCGGCGGGGTTCAGGTTGTTTTCAACGATCAACGACTGGTCAGGCACCCGGTCGAGCATGGGCCGGGCGGTCATGAGCCGTTTCACGTAGATCATCTGGTTGGCGGCAGGCAGTTCCAGGGCGTCAAACCAGTACATGTGCGGCCCGTTCACCGCCGGGCGGTTGGGGCTATACATCTGCCAGATAGCGTGGCAACCGTACGTATGCCCGAATGCGCCCGCAAACAGATCCAGATAAGCAAACTGCCGCACATCGACCGCGTTGGAC
>JAJAYX010000642.1 GCA_026785985.1 Rudanella sp.
CGCTCTCTGATTTTTGCACCGGCACCGTTACGCGGGCCACATCGAGGCTCTCACTATAGCTGTAGGCTCCCCACTGATCCACGTCGGAACTGAGGATAATAGTCCATTCGGTTTCGCCCGGAATGGCGAGCAGGGCGTAGTTCCCCGCCGGGATCTTTTTACCACCAATGGTCACGTCCTGGTAAAATTTAATTTCGGGGGCCTCATTCGCGCCTGCCCGCCAAACCTTACCGTAGGGCACTAATTTTCCGAAAACCTCCCGATCTTTTTTGGCCGGACGATTATACGTAACCCGCATCATTGCCTTGTTGGTGCCGATTTTGGCGGGCGCAAATTTGCGGTCGTGGGCATAATCGTCGGGGTAGTAGGCCATGTCCATGGGCGTTTTATCGAGACCCCGGAACGTTTGGGCAGTGGCCCCGGCCAAAGACAGGGAAAGAAAGGCGAAAAGCAGGATAGTTTGTTTCATAGCACTTTTGCGGAGATTTGGGAGATAAAGCAAGGCCCGTAAATGTAGTTCTAAAAGTAGAATCGACAAGCAGGCTGGTTTTCTGGATTGAGCAGCAACCCTTATCCAGAATTCGTTTCGCTACCCGGCATGATTCAACTTAATACCTCACTTACACCGTCTGATTTATCCACTAAACTCCAGCGTTTCTGGGGTATTTCTGCCGAAAAAATCCGGCTCATCAACCAGCAATACGACGCATTGAAAGGCTCGCCGGTCTTCACCGTACAAGGAAAATATAGCACCCGTGGCTGGACCGAATGGACGCAGGGGTTTCAGTTTGGGTCGGCCATCCTGCAATTCGATGCCACCGGCGAGGCCGAGTTTCTGGAACTGGGTCGCCAAAAAACGCTCGAAGTAATGGCCCCGCACGTGAGTCATATGGGTGTTCACGATCACGGGTTCAATAATATCAGCACCTATGGCAATCTCCTGCGGCTCATGCGCGAGGGTAAAATTCCGTTCGATGCCTGGGAAGCCAATTTCTACGAGTTGGCCCTCAAAATTTCGGGGGCCGTGCAAGCCAATCGCTGGACTCCTACCAAAGATGGCAATGGGTATATCCACTCCTTCAATGGGCCGCACTCGCTGTTTGTCGATACCATTCGGTCGTGCCGGGCGTTGGTTGTCAGCCACTTACTGGGCCACACGTTTCAGGGCGAAGGCGATGTTAGGATCAATTTGCTGGAAAGAGCCTTGCTTCATTGCCAAGCCACCGCCGATTTTTCGGTGTATTATGGCGAAGGTCGCGACTCCTGCGATGTTTGGGGGCGCACCGCCCATGAGAGCATTTTCAACGTGACCGATGGAAACTACCGCTGCCCCAATTCGCAGCAGGGCTACACGGGTTTCAGCACCTGGACACGCGGTTTGGCCTGGGCCATGTGCGGGTTTGCCGAAGAACTCGAAGCCCTCGAACAGATCTCTGACGACGAATTGGCCAGTTTGGGCGGGCGCGACACCCTCGAAGCCATGATGCTCAAAGCGGCCCGCGCCACCTGCGATTTCTACATCGACAATACCCCCACCGATGGCGTTCCGTACTGGGACACAGGCGCGCCAAACCTTTATCAGTTAGGCGATTACCAGAACCAATCTGCCAATCCCTTCAACAACCACGAACCTGTTGACAGTTCGGCAGCGGCCATTGCTGCACAGGGTCTGCTGCGCCTGGGGCATTACCTGCTGCGCACAAAGACTGGTCAGGAAAAAGACAGTCAGAAACTCGGACAAACCTACTGGCAGGCCGGGCTGACGGTGATGGACAGCCTGCTTCAGGAGCCTTACCTCAGCACAGACCCACAACATCAGGGCTTGTTGTTGCACTCGATCTACAATCGGCCCAACGGCTGGGATTACATTCCCGAAGGCAGTAAAATCCCCTACGGCGAATCGAGCATGTGGGGCGATTATCACTTCCGCGAGGTGGCCCTGTATGTGCAGCGCATCATCGACAATGGGCCATATTACACGTTTTTCAACTGCGTGACACCTTCACTGAACTCATGAGCGGGAAATATAAACCGAAATACACCCGGATGGCCCAGTTGAAAACGGCCCCGGATTTAGCGTCTTACCTGCAAACAAACGGAGTCGATCTGGCCTTCGACGAACATCTATTACCACCCGATGAAAGCCCCTTCAAGCAGCCAATCACCCTGAAATCGGGGAAGACGATTGGTAACAGCCTTTGCATTTTGCCGATGGAGGGCTGGGACGGAACAACCGATGGCAAACCCTCGGCCTTTACCCGGAACCGCTGGGTGAAATTTGCCGAAAGTGGAGCCAAACTGTTGTTTGGTTGCGAGGCCGTGGCTGTTTGCCACGAGGGAAAAGCCAACCCCAATCAGTTGGTGATGAACCCCGAAAACTTCGACGAATTTGTGAGCCTTCGGCAACTGATTCTCGACCGGCACACCGAGAAATTCGGCACCACCGACGACCTCATCATTGGCCTGCAACTCACGCATTCGGGGCGGTTTTGCAAGCCCAAAAGCCACTCCAAATTCGAATCGAAAATTCTGTATGCCCACCCCTACCTGAATCAGAAATTTGGCATGGCCGCCGATTATCCGGTGCTGACCGACGAGGACATCGACGGTATTATTCAGCACTATGTTCATGCGGCTGTGCTGGCGCAACGGGCGGGTTACGACTTTGTCGATATCAAACATTGCCACGGCTATCTGGGTCACGAGTTTCTGAGCGCGGTGAACCGGGAAGGTCGATACGGCGGCAGTTTTGAGAACCGCACCCGGTTTCTGCGCAACATTGTCGCGGGTATTCAGCAGGCGGCACCGGGCCTGGAAATGGGTATTCGCCTGAGTGCGTTCGATTTGTTGCCGTTCAAAAAAGGGGCAAACGATGTGGGCGAACCCGAAAAAACGGACAAGTATCCGTTTGCGTTTGGCGGCCACGAGACGGGTTTATCGCTTGATCTGGACGAACCAAA
>JAJAYX010000643.1 GCA_026785985.1 Rudanella sp.
AGCGGAGAGCATCCGGCCTTCCCTGCGCAATGGCTTTACGGCTTATGTCGCGCTCTCCCCGGTGAGACGAGCTCTATTGCCACCGTCGTCAGCGAGAGGCTTGCTTCTCACCAACTTGGCGCCAGCTTCGGGCGCCAGGACCACACGATTTTGCCGTACGCTTCAGACGCCGCTCGTCACAACAGCGCATCCGCAATACGCGCTTCGGGGCTACGAGTTTTCGATCAGTAGCTTTCTGGTAAAACCTATTGAACTGGAACAGTTTCAGGCAGCCATCGAAAAAGTAAAACAACAAGTCGCGTTAACGTCCCAAACCCAGCAGCTTACGGAAAAAGAGAGCGAACGATTTTTCCTGAAAATAGACCGCGAAATAGTCGGTTTTGGTACCCGACAAGTACGCTATATTAAAGCGATGCATAATTATGTTAAGCTATATCATGAAAAAAACTATAGCGTTCATCGCTCACCACTGTACAAACTACTCGATCAACTACCGATGAATAAATTCATTCAGATTTCCCGGCAAATTATTGTGCAAATCGATTGTATCGAACGGGTGGGGGGGAATAATGTGTACCTTTATACGGGAGAGCATTTTGAGATTGGCGTACCGTATCGGAAACAACTTTTCGCTACCCTAACTTCAATTGGTAGATATGACACTGTTTTGTGATTTAGTGTCTCTTACTACTTTTTTTAATGCTTGATATTATGTACTATTATATACTATCTTAAACCTATATGACAATGAACAAACAGCCCCTTCAAATCCCCGTCCGTCAACGGGTTAGTACCCGAACAATGCAATTCCCGTTGATAAATCGACAATCCCTTTTGGGCGTGTCAACAAGTTTATTGACAACAGCATTCGTGTAGATTTTGGGTTTGATTTAGTCAACGTTCCCGGTGCAAAACTTTTTTCTCCGTAAAAACCGCTTGAGCAGGGCGGTTTTTATTCACTTTATAAATTAATCTTCCAATTTATAGTTTTTTTAATCTCAGATTGCTTATTTTCCTGTTGATTTGATGCGTAAACTAATCGCGTAACCACCAAATACATGGAAAGTAAAAAGCCCCTCCAGTTGCCTGCTCGTCAGCTTATCAGAACCCGTTCCTCAGTACCAGCCGCTAAAGCCTCAAAAGTACGATTTTTTGAGGAGGGCTGCGTTGGCGGAGTATCAACCTCTTTGATCACCAGCGTTTAAGGCAGACCTTGTTTTCGGTCCGAATAAACACATTTGTACAACATTAACGTATTGTAACTTCTTGTAATGCCCCGGCACCGTTTGCCGGGGCATCTGTATTTTATGCCGTCTTTTATACTGCCCACGCATATCGCGTTGCGAACACCTCGCCTGTCGCTTGACCAACTGAATCAACTGATTCAGGATACCCAAACCTGTACCCTGATTGAGGTGTTACGGCAACAGCTACAAAACGCAACTATATACCAGGCGATTGTCGGCAGTACCCCGGAATTAACCCAGTCGATTCAAACACTTGTAAACGGGGGGACTGTCCCCCCGAAACTTCAACAGGCTATTTGGCGGTATCTGATTCGGATGGGGTCACGCGCCACTCCCTTTGGGGAAATGGCTGCTATCGGGATGGCAACCATCTCTAACCAGGCGCTGACCCCAACGGTGTTGTCATTCACCCCTCATCACCGACTTGACAGCACACTGCTCAGTTTTATTAGCCGTACGGTTGAAACCGATCCCGCCTGGCGACCCCATCTACAGTATCGTCTCAATGACAGTTCCTATACGGTTGCGGATCAGCTCCGATTTTCATACCGTAACCCTTCCGGTGAGGGGAGTTCGATAGGGCTTATGGCCTATCCTGACTCATACCCCCTAAAACTCATCAGGGAACAGTTTACCGATAACCCCTGTCAATCATGGATGGCACTGGTTGAACGGCTGAAATCTGACTTTGAGCAGGAAGACATCGCCCCATTTGTCCATCAACTCATCGATGATGGGTTGCTTATTTCTGAACTGGCACTCCGGGTTACCGGACCACCTGCCCAGCAGCAACTCCTCGCTATTCTTGAACGAATCGGTCATCCGGTGACCTACTGGCTCGAAAAAACAATCCGGCACCCAACGGCTGTTAACCGGGAAATAATGGCTCAGGAGTTACAGTCCATCTAGGGTGACACAGCGGAAATCCCGTCCCTGCAGCACTGGCTACAAACGGATACGGCCATTGACACAAAACTGGCCGTATCCCCCTCGCTGGTAAAGTCAGTACTGGCCGATATGGCCCTGCTACAACCCTTGCTAACGACGCATACACCACCCGATCTAACCCTATTTGCCCGGACCTTTCGTCAGCGGTATGAAGGCACCTGCATACCGCTTCTTATCGCATTAGATCCACTGGCCGGTATTGGCTATCAGACTCACCATCGGGTCGACGATGCCTGGCTCAATCAATTTCCCGTCTACCCCTCCAGACCGGAACCTCTTCCAGAGTTTTGGCACCAACTCACGACACAGCTCTACGCGCATTCCATCCTTGAGAATCTTCAGGAAGTTGAGGTTACGCCCTTCCTGAAGATAACTCTGGCAGCGTTGCCAGAACTACCCAACGTTGATTTTCCGGCGGCTTCGGCTGTTCTGGGTGAACTATACGAAGCCTCGCCTTCATCGAATAATCCCTCCTTTTATTTTCACCTGAAAGGTCTTTGGTCCCCCTCAGCGAGCCAGCTCCTGGGCCGTTTCTGCTACCTCAGTGAAGAAATGACCCAGTTTACGCGCCTACTTAACGACTATGAGCAACAACAACAACCCCACGTTCAGCTCGCCGAAATTGTCCATTTTTCAGCCAACAGGATTGGGAATATTGTCAGTCGCCCTACACTTCGTGACAAAGAAATTCCCTATCTGACTCCGCCAGGAACCTCAGCAGAAGGGGTCATTCCCCTTACAGCTATCGGCGTGCAGGTTGACTCCTCCTTTCGCGTACACCTGGTGGATACACGGTCTAACCAGCCCATTCTACCCCGTTTAACATCCGCGCACAACACCGCCCTGGGGGACGAAATCTATTCTTTTTTAGCCGATGTGAAAAATCAGCAGCGACCTGGCTTTCGCTGGGACTGGTCGGCTTTGGGTAATGTACCGTTTTTACCCCGTATTACCCTTAATCGCCTGATCCTTTGTCGGGCCAGGTGGTCACTGAATAAAAATCGACATTCGCAACCGCTTCGCACCGCAACCGAATTAACAGAGCGATACCGGCTGCCCAACCGAGTGGTGGTCATCAATGGCGATCAGGAACTGCTACTGGATTTAAGTTCCCCCCCATCTGTGGATTATTTATGGGAACGGTTCCAGCGGGGTGATACGATTACCTTGTTTGAGTGGCTTTCCGGTACACTCGGTCCTGATTTCCAACCGTGGTGTCGCACAACCCAAACGACCTATAGTTCAGAATGGGTTCTTCCCCTCTTGCGTACTACAGTACCACTTTTTGGCATACAACCCCTCCAGC
>JAJAYX010000644.1 GCA_026785985.1 Rudanella sp.
CGGTTCCGGTTTGACCAGTTGATGAACCTCGGCTGGAAAACGCTGATTCCACTGGCTATGCTAAACGTGGTAATTACGGGAGCCGGTTTGTTGTTCAATTTCACCTACGCTCCCTGGGCCATTGTCATTGTCATGATATTGATGGTTGTGGTATCATCGGCACGGGCACCCAAGCCAGCCATGAGGGTGCAGCGAACATAAATCCACTGTTGACATGCAACTAACGAACCGATCTAAACAGGTCAGCAACAAGCAAATGACTCTGGCCGAGAAGATGTATCTTCCGGAAATTGTCAAGGGGCTTATCATTACGATGGGCCACTTTTTCAGGAAAAAACCGACCATCCAGTATCCCGAAGTAAAGCGATACCTGGGGCCGGTTTTCCGGGGGCATCACGTACTCAAGCGCGACGAGCAAGGCCGCGAACGTTGCACAGCCTGCGGGTTGTGTGCCGTGGCCTGCCCGGCAGAAGCTATTTCGATGGTGGCAGCCGAGCGCGTTAAAGGCGAAGAAAAACTGTACCGGGAAGAAAAGTATGCGGCTGTCTATGAGATTAATATGCTCCGCTGTATTTTCTGTGGCCTTTGCGAAGAAGCCTGCCCAAAACAAGCCGTTTACCTGCGTCATGACCGAATGGTGCCGGTTTTCACCGACCGGGAGGACATCGTTTACGGCAAAGATAAATTAGTGGAAAAAATGGACGACCGTTACGTCCGCAACAACCCAAGTGTAGACGCCACCCCGACGGAACCAAGCCTGTCGCGATTAGCAGGATAACAATGAACGAACTTCTAACGCATTTCAAGCAACTCACCGCCACCGGCTACCTGTTCTGGGTGTTGGCTGTCATTACGGTACTGAGTGCCATTATGGTCGTTACGGCCCGAAATCCTATTCACAGTGTACTGGCTCTAATTGGCACATTTTTCTGTCTGTCGGGGCATTACGTGCTACTAAATGCCCAGTTTCTGGCTGCGGTGAATATCATTGTTTACGCTGGGGCCATCATGGTTTTGTTCCTGTTCACGATTATGTTCCTGAACATGAAGCAAGAGGATGAAGAATCGAAAACGAACATGGCCAAAGTTGCGGCTGTAATTGTTGGCGGAACGTTGCTGGTGCTGATGCTCGGCATTTTCAAAGCGGCTCAGGTTGGTTCGTTCAACCCCACGTCGTTTGACAACAAAACGGGTTTGGTAGAGCAGTTGGGAATGCAACTCTACGGTGAATATTTACTACCCTTCGAACTCGCGTCGATCCTGTTTCTTGTCGCAATGGTTGGAGCGGTTATGCTTGGCAAACGCGAAGCGGGAGACCGGCATTTTTAGACTAATAAGAACCGATAGTTGTTCTGAGCCAGTGCCGTTGATTCGGTTACTGGCTTTATTTTTCTGTAGTTATGCCTCAGCCAAAACAGCCTTTCGTATCAATTATCCTGGTTAATTACAATTCCAGCGATTACACATTGCCTTGCCTCCAGACGATTTGGGACAAGACAAATAGTGTTGATTATGAGATTGTGGTTGTTGATAATGATTCAACGCCTGCCGAGCGGGAGAAACTTCGGTGTGTTCGGGAAGATACCAGAATCAAGTTCGTGCAGAGTGAAGTGAATCTGGGTTTTTCCGGCGGAAACATGCTGGGTGTTCAGGCGGCCCGGCCCAATGCTGATTATTATTTCCTGCTCAACAACGACACGATTCTGCTGAATGACGTTTGTGGCGAATTGGCCCAATACATGGAATTTAACCCCGAAACGGGCATTTGTACTCCCCAAACATTTAAAGCAGGCGGGGAATTTGAGCCTTCATTCACGTACTTCCCGACACTGAGCGTCAAATTATTGGGACATGGATTGCTGCGAAAGCTGAATCCAGCCGATTATCCCCATCAAAAGAAACGCTACACTCAACCCCTGCAAGTTCCAGTGGTGACGGGCTGTGCCATGTTCGTTCGGGGGGAGGTTTTCAGGCAGCTAAATGGCCTTGATACGACCTACTTTTTGTATTGCGAAGAAGAAGACTTGTGCCAGCGATTAAAGCGGGCGGGTTATGCAGTGGCTTTAGTACCATCCGCCGAGTTTGTGCATTATGCCGGTGGGAGCGGGGAACAGAGTTTACCGGTGCAGAAGGAGTTTTACATCTCCCTGTTTCAGTACTACCGAAAATACCACAACTGGCTCGACCGGAGGTTATTACAGGTGTTTTTTGCGATCAAAAACGGACGTAAGACCTTTAAGAATCGGGATTTTGGGCGCGTCGCTTTATTTATTCTGCGGGGAGCGCCAGTGAGCGAAAGTTTGCGGTATCAGCAGAGAAAGGGGTAATTGGGTAAAACGGGTAAATGGGTAATTAAGCGGCTGGGGAAACTCCCAGTCACCTGATTACCCATTTACCTTTCTACCAATTACTATGGCTTAATATCCCCCCGAATTTCACCACCCGGAAAGGCCGTGGTATGCAGGTTGGCATAATAAAACCAATTCAGTAAACTATCGACCCGGCTTGCCGTTGTCAGCGTCGCCGTACCAATGATGGGTGAACCCAGAGCCGCAAAAGGAAACTCAACGCCCCCTATACCTGTAGTACTATTTGTAACACGGTGAAGGTGTCCTGCTGATAGTGTCAATCCCGAATAAGTCACTGTATAATTAAGCACCCGCGTAACAGGATCAACTATACCCACGAAAGCACCCGTAGCCGAAGAGACAACCGGAGTAGGCCGCTCGGCTGCCCCCGATAGAGTTGCTTTCAATTTAATTAACCCATTCACCCGGATGTTGCCCCGAATCTCACCGCCGGGATTTGCCGGTGTGTGTAAGTTGGCGTAGTAAAAGCCATTGATCAAGCTATCGACCCTGCCCACCGAGGCCAACGTCACAACGCCGGTTATAGGCGAACCCAAACTGGCAAAAGGAAATTCGACCGGGCCATTTCCAACGGTTGAATTTGGGATAATCCGGTGCAGGTGACCCGCTGTGGGTGTAAAGCCCGAATAGGTCACGGTGTAGCTCAGTACCCGGCTTGCCCGATCTAAAACGCCGGTAAACGTACCTGTACCCGGTGAAACAACAGGCGTTGGCAGTTCGGCAGAACCACTCAGTGTTGCTGTCAGCGAAATTTGAGCGTTTTGCGGGAACGTAGTGTGATCGTTGCAGCTACTAAGTGCAACACTCATTGTTGCCAGCATCACCAGCGAAAGTAGAGAAGTAATTCTGTTCATACTGAATCAGTTGGTTTGTTATAAAGGGGTTACACAAAAGGAGTGAGTACCAGCTACACAACTCTCGTTTGGGGAGAAGGTTTTATAATTGGCAGCAAACACATTGATTCTACGGAATAATTGACCGGAAGGATGCGTAAAGCAAAAAAAAGTGATGATAAACCATAAAGTCTATCATCACTTGGTTCATTTACAAGCGATTAAGCCTCGCTTGTAAATCAATACCCCGGATTCTGCGGAAAGGTTGTCACACCATTGGTAGTCCGGTCAATCTGGTCTTGCGGAATAGGCCGTAAGAGGTGGAAATCTTTGATGTTGGCGGCAGCGTCTGTGTTATTGGCCTTCACCCGCTCAATGAGCTTACCTGTGCGTTTGAGGTCGAACCAACGGAACATTTCGCCAGCGAGTTCGCGGTCGCGCTCATCCAAAATAAAATCGAGTGTTACCTGAGCAGGGGTGATCTCCATTTGGGTAGTGCGGCCCGGCCAAGCCGCCCGCCGACGAACCATATTTATAGCCGCAGCCGCGTCGGGCAATTTGCCCAAACGGAAATTAGCCTCACCCAGAATCAGGTATGTTTCGGCTAACCGAAACATCATAAAATCACGGCTACCCTGCTCATAAGTACGGTCAGGGCGCAGAGGGTCGAGAAACTTCTGTAATGTGGGGAATAAATTTGCACGGTAGTTACTGGGCACCAATACCTGGTATTTGCGTTTGGCTCGTTCTGCCTGAGCCATTTCGACACCCGGAATAAAAATGGTCGTGTCGCCAGCCGCAAAGGTGAGCGTTTTTTTGGAGTCATCGAACACGTTTGTGTACGTACCGGGGCGATTAGAAAGCCAGGTATCTTTAAACGTCTTTTTGTAACGTGAGTCGTTGACCCGGTTGGCCGGAGCAAAAACTGTCTCGGTCATGTACTTTGTTGGCTGATAGCGCTTGAACGGACGACCGTTCTGGGTATCACGCTGCATACCGGCCTGGGTATCGTATTCCATACCATAATACAAGTGTGTTTGGTTGCCGGGACCGTTTGTGAGCGGGTCAGCTGTGTATTGCGTCGCAAAAATCACTTCTGAATTGATTTCTCCACCTCCCTGCTCAAACACCCTGGCAAAGTCAGGAAGCAGTGCATACGAATAATTCTTAATGACGTTGTTTGCGTGGCTAGCCGCCTTGTCGTAATCGCCGGTAGCCGTGGCTTCCGAGGTGGCTTTGGTCAGGTAAACGCGCGCCAGCAGGTGTTCACACGCCCCTTTATTAGCTCGTCCATAATCGACTCCGCTGGTTGTAAGGGGCAAATCAACTAAAGCAGATTCCAGGTCGCTCACAATAGCGGCATACACATCTTTAACCGGAGCGCGGGTAAAGGCTTTGCCGGGTGACGTATTGCCTTTTAATACTAGAGCAACCGGCCCCCAGGTTTGCACCATCACAAAATAGTGGTGAGCACGCAAAAACTTCATTTCGGCCACCCGTCGTTTTTTGATTGCTGCGTCGATACCACTAATTTTTTCTGATGCATCAATCACTAAGTTAGCGGTGTTGATACCAATGTAGAAGTCATTCCAGAGGTTACGAACCAAGTCAACAC
>JAJAYX010000645.1 GCA_026785985.1 Rudanella sp.
ATAAAGGGCTGGTTAAGTCCGTCAAATTCAGCGCTTATCGATACATTGGTGAACCAATCAATGCAGTTAAGATATTCAATGATTTGAAGGCCGACGAGCTGATTTTTCTAGATATCATGGCGACTAAAGAAAAACGATGCATGGATCTGGAATTTGTGCGTCAGGTTGGTGACGAGGCCAACATGCCGTTTGCGGTGGGGGGAGGCATTCAGACTATCCGTCAGATCAAAGACATCATCAATGCGGGTGCAGAGAAAGTAGTTATTAATTCGTTCGCCGTTCGGGAGCCGGGCTTTATTCGGAAAGCAGCCGATGAGTTTGGCAGTTCCACGATTGTGGTGGCGATTGATATCAAGAAGAAGTTCTTAAGCAGGCAGCAGGTCTATACCGAAGCCGGCAGCCGATCGACTGGACTTGACCCCGTGCGCTGGGCTCAGCATATGGAAGCCAACGGAGCCGGTGAACTGATAGTGACTGCTATTGAGCATGATGGGATGATGCAGGGCTATGATCTGCCGCTAATTCAGGCCGTATCGGCAGCAGTGCGGATACCTGTTGTGGCGGCGGGTGGAGCTGGTCAGTTAGCCGATTTTAAAGCAGCCATTCAAAGCGCTCATGCCTCTGCAGTAGCAGCTGGTTCTCTCTTTATCTATCACGGAGTACGCAAGGCTGTGCTGGTGAATTACCCCAAAAATAATGAGTTACTAAAGCTCTTTAATCCTTCATGAGAGTTTGTACAATAGGCGTTTGGGATGAAACTATTCCTGGAATTTCTTTCGATGAAGAAGGCGTATCCAACTTCTGTAGGTTACAGGAGAAAATGATGGCTGATCACCCAAGAGGTGAAAAAGGGCTTTCGGATTGGGGTAGTCTGGTATCAGCCATAAAAACGGCTGGCAATAACAAGCGCTACGATTGTGTCATTGGCGTCAGTGGCGGTGTCGACAGCTCGTTTCTGCTGCACGTGGCCCGGCAGTATGGTTTACGTCCTTTAGCGGTCAATCTCGATAATGGTTTCAACAGTGAAATTGCCGTACAGAACATTTATAAGGTAACCTCGAAACTGGGTGTCGATTTGGAAACTTATGTGATCGACTATGAAGAAATAAAAGATTTACTATGCGCCTACATGAAAGCGGGTATGCCTTGGATCGATACCCCGACGGATCTGGCCATCAAAGCAACCATGTATAAGATTGCCCAGGCCGAAGGAATCCGATATATACTGCGGGGAAACGATTTTCGTTCGGAGGGGAAGCAGCCCAAGGAGTGGACGTATTCAGACGCACGGCAGTTATTGTTTATTCATAAACAGTTTGGGTCCGGCATTCGCCTCAGAACCTACCCGTTGTTAACGCTGCCTAAACAGATGTATGCTGGTCTGGTCAAAGGCATTAAAGACATCCGGCCCTTCTATTACCTCGACTACAACAAGCAGGATGCCAAACGCCTAATGATGGATGTGTATGACTGGAAAGACTATGGTGGTCATCATCACGAAAACCTCTTCACCAAATTTGCTATGGCGTACTGGCTACCCCGGAAGTTTAGGATTGATAAAAGAAAAATAAACTTATCGGCACAGGTATTAAGCAAAGCTATAACAAGGAGTGAGGCGCTGACTCACTTGAATCTGCCATTTGCCACTGACAGTGAACTGGAGCAAACTCGGGCTTACGTGCAAAAGAAATTAGCCTTGTCGGATAGCGAATTCCAACACATCTGGTCAGCTCCAACGAAGAACACCTTCGATTATCCGTCGAACTACGCATTGATATTTGGCCTGGTAAAGCAGTTTCGTCCCGTTCTGAAGCGGTTATACAGCTTTACTCCAATGTCCGTATCGGCTAATGATATACTCGACCCTAAAAGCGAATAAGCTATTGAAGTACTTATTTTATTTTGGTCATCCTGCCCAATATCTCTTCTTACGGGAGACGATAAAGCGGCTTTCTCAGTCTGACAGGCATCAGGTTACGATATTGATTAAAACTAAGGATGTTTTAGAGACATTAATCAGGAACGACGGCTTCAACTTTATTAATATTTTGCCAAAGCATCGGGGTGGAACAACGCTATCCATAGCATTAAGTCTCCTCAGACGAATCCTCCTGATTATTCCGATTATTATCCGCAAGCGACCCGATTTGTTGATAGGGACAGATGCGACAATTGCACAAGTCGGTCGGTTATTAGGAATTAACCGGATAACGATCATTGAAGATGACTATAAGGTAATCAGTAATCTGGCTAAGCTAACATACCCTTTCACCCAAACGATACTTTGTCCCGAAGTTTGCCAGGTCGGCCGATGGGTCGATAAAAAGGTTGGCTACCAAGGCTACATGAAGCTGGGTTACTTGCACCCATCAATTTTTACACCAAATGAGCAACTACCGATGAAGTATCAGCTTGGCACTCGGTATGTATTGATCCGGCTGACTCGGTTAACGGCGCACCATGATGTCGGTATACGGGGTATTCATGGTAAACTGGTAAAGGACGTTATCGACATCATCGAGGCAGAAGGCTTTGAGGTCAAAATCTCGTCAGAAGGGGAGTTGGATGTTCGCTTCAAACCCTATTTGTTGAGGATAGATCCAAGCGATATGCATCATGTGTTGGCTCAAGCTGCGTTGCTAATATCCGACAGTCAAAGCATGAGCGTAGAAGCCGCCATGCTTGGCGTTCCGTCCATTCGGTATAGTGATTTTGCCGGTAAAATTTCGGTGCTGGAAGAATTAGAGCACAAGTACCAGCTAACCTTTGGTATTCAGCCAGGATACGAATTACAACTACTGCATAGACTTAAAGCGTTGATTAAGGAGCCGACGTTGAAATCCATTTTCCAGGCAAGAAGGCAAAAAATGCTCACCGAAAAAATCGATGTTAGCTCATTTTTAGTCTGGTTTTTAGAAGACTACCCAGCGAGTTTTAATATAATGAAGGCCAATCCAGACTACCAAATTATATTCAAAACCCATAAAGTTTCCGAAACTTTATAGGTTTGCCTTGGATGAGTAAAATGATACAACATGAATATATTACTGGCGCGGACTTAAATCCAAATGTAGAAGAGGAAATTCTGGCTTTTCTTAACGCAAATCAGGGCTTTCATTATTTTCAATCCCCTCAATTTTACAAGACGTGCCATCACTCGAAAATGCTTACACCGTACTATCTTTTGGCTAAAGCGGAAGGTAAATTGGTTGGCGTATTATTATTCTTTACCCAAGTTCAGTCGATGTTTCCACTAATCTCGTTTTTGTCGAGCCGGAACATCATTTGGGGAGGTCCCGTAGTTAACGGAACTAATCGCGACGTAGTAGAAGGTCTGTTACAGCATTACGAAAGCTGGAAACCGGTAACCATCTACACCCAGATTAGGAACTTAGTTGATATGCACGGTTACAAAGACCTGTTTAACAGGTTTGGCTTTCAATATGAGGAACACCTGACTATACTGGTTGACTTAAGCCACTCGGAAGATGATCTTTGGAAAGATGTGTATACGAAAAGGCGAAATCAAATCAGGCGAGCTGTTAAAGAGGGGTGTTCAGTCGAGTTGCAGAATACAACCGCTGCGCTGCATGCCAGTTATGCCATTCTTGAGGAGGTCTACAAGCGTGCAAAACTGCCGTTGCCAGCCTTCAACCATTTCGAGTCGTTGCTCCGCTTTTCAGATGCCAATTCGGGCCTACGCATATTCAAAGTAATCTGGGAAGGGCGACTAATCGGTTGTATGCTCTGCCTGGCATATGGCCTTCAACTCTTTGACTACTATGCTGGTGCGTATAGCGACTATTACAAAAAGTACCCCAATGATTTGCTGCCCTGGGAGGTATTTAAGTGGGCAAAGGCAAATGGCTTTACTTGCTTTGATTTTGGAGGAGCCGGTAAACCGGATGTGCCGTATGGCGTAAGAGAGTACAAAAAGCAGTTTGGCGGGCAGTTAGTCGG
>JAJAYX010000646.1 GCA_026785985.1 Rudanella sp.
AGCAATGATTGTGCGTCAGCAATGATTGTGCGTCAGCAATGATTGTGCGTCAGCAATGATTGTGCGTCAGCAATGATTGTGCGTCAGCAATGATTGTGCGTCAGCAATGATTGTGCGTCAGCTAATAATCTTGCGTCAGCGTTAAAAATTGCTGACGCGAACGAGACGCAACATATTGCGTCTCTACGAAAAAGGCCCCTATTGGAGCCTTTCAACAATCAAATTAATAGTTCTATTGCCCGATTAATTCAGTATAGGCTTCCCTACTGAGCAGATCGTCGTTGGAACCGGCATCGGCGGGTTTTACCTTCACGATCCAGCCTTTCTCGTAGGGATCGGTATTGACCAGTTCGGGCGATTTCTCGATCTCGGTATTCACCTCCAGAACCTCACCGTCGATGGGCATAAACAAATCTGAAACCGTTTTAACGGCCTCAACCGAGCCAAACACCTCGCCTTTGCTCAGGGTTTGACCAACGGTGTTAATGTCCACGTAAACAATGTCGCCGAGTTCGTGCTGGGCGAAATCAGTAATACCAACGATAGCCGTACCGTCGGCTTCAATTTTGATCCACTCGTGATCGGCGGTGTAGTTGAGTTCTTGGGGAAAATTCATTGATCGGTCGATATTTGCCCCGCAAAATACGGCAGTGCAGGCGTGAATTGCAAACGGATGGAAGTATGGGTTTGTTAGTCGTTGAGGATGATGTACTTTCGTGTAAAATCGCCTTTACCTTTCCTACCAATTTTACTACGACAAAAAATGACCAAACCAGACGTTGACGTTGCCATTATCGGAGCCGGGTTCGGCGGGTTGGGAGCGGCCATTAAGTTGCTGCAAACCGGGCGCAACTCGTTTGTGGTGTTCGAGCGGGCCGAGGAAGTAGGCGGCACCTGGCGCGAGAATACCTATCCCGGCTGCGCCTGCGATGTGGCCTCGCATCTGTATTCGTTCTCGTTTGCCCCTAACCCCCGCTGGTCGCGGAAATTCTCGCCCCAGTCCGAAATCCTGACCTATCTCAAGAACTGCGTCGAACAATACGGGTTGCAGAAATATATCCGCTACAACACCGACATTATCCGCACCGAGTTTCTGGAAGATCGCGCCCTCTGGCAGCTCACCGACCGCGCCGGAAACGTGCTTACCGCCCGGGTTGTTGTTGGGGCTACCGGGCCGCTCAACCGCCCCAGTGTACCCAAACTAAAGGGAGCTGATTTGTTCCGGGGCACCATGTTTCACTCGGCCAATTGGGATCACACCGTCGATTTGGCCGGCAAGCGGGTGGCCGTGATTGGAACCGGAGCCAGTGCCATCCAGATTGTTCCCGAAATCGCCAAAATCGTTCGTCAGCTCTCTGTTTTTCAACGAACTGCGCCTTATGTTGCTCCCCGCCTGAACCAGAATTATTCACCCTTCTGGCAGGGGGTTTACCAGCGGTTTCCGGCGGTGCAGAAAACCCACCGGAGTGTGCTGTATTGGCTCAATGAGTTCTTTGGTCTATCATTTCTGGGCAACGACACTATCCACAAACTCGGTACGGCAAAAACCCGCAAACACCTCGAAGCAGCTATTTCTGACCCCGAACTACGCCGTAAAATTACGCCTGACTACAAAATGGGCTGCAAACGGGTGCTGGTTTCCGACGACTATTACCCGGCCCTCACCCGCCCCAACGTGGAGTTAGTCACCGACCGGATCGCCGAACTATCGGCAACGGGCATCATCACCAGCGACGGCACCGAACGCCCTGTCGATGTGGTTATTTTCAGTACAGGCTTCGTGGCTGCCGACATTATTAGCGACCTCCACATAACGGGTTTGAACGGGCGAAACCTGTTCGGAGAGTGGTTTAAAACGGGCCCGGAAGCCTACATGGGCATGACCGCTTCGGGTTTCCCCAACTTAGTCTTCCTGGTGGGGCCAAATACCGGCCTAGGCCATAATTCCATCATCCACATGATCGAATCGCAGGTGACCTACCTCCTCGATTACCTCCGGTTGCTCGACAAAGCGGGCGAGGGGGCCTATTTAGACGTGAAACCCGACGTTCAACGGGCTTATAACGATGGGATTCAGGAGCAATTAAAGGGGACAGTATGGGCTTCGGGCTGCGCGAGTTGGTATATCAGCGAAACGGGTCGCAACACCACCATTTGGCCCGCCCTCACCGTTACCTACCGCAAACTAACCCGCCGGGTGAAACCGGAGGCTTATGCCGTAAAAAAAGTGGTAGATCGTGAAACGGTAAATGAGGCAATTGGTTGATTATTTCCGCCATTTCAACGTTTGAAGCATGTGCTGCACATCCTGCCGGATGTATTGAATCACGGGGGCCAGCGAATCATTGGCGGTGGCCGTGTTGAAGTAAAGGGCACCCCGCAGGAAGTGAGTAGTTGTATCGGTCGTGATGAACTGCACCTGACTTGGCACCTCGCCCTGCAACTCAATCACGTTAGCCCACAAACCCGACGGCAGTTTCTGCACCTGCTCCTTTATTTCGGTGGCCTTGATCTTGTGTTTCCCCACCAGTTTATACGAATCCTGCAACATGGCCCGCAACCGTGCCGGGTCGTTCAGAACAGGCTTATAAGTCAGTTGGATGGTGGCGTGAAAGGCCGGATAATCCACAAAAATCCAGTGCGGTTCGGCGCGGGAGAACGTATCGGGCAACACGCGGGCTATTCGATTCACCTCGAACTGGTAGGGGTGTGTTGGTGCAATGGACACATAGCGATGGGGCGGCAAGTCGATGCGGGGATAGCCTTTGGGCTTGGGAATATAGTCAGCGTCGGAATTAGACGTGGACGAACTACAGGCAGTGAGGCCAAGCAGGGCCACCAAAAGCAACGGTTTCAACACAGGTAGAGTAAGTGATTAATGTGCTTAACAGAAACGAAAAACCCGGCGGTTTCATTGCCGGGCTTTGCCTCACACCTTCACGTCTTCCAGTTGCTCTTCTTTCACCGGCTGCCCCATGAGCGTGGCAAAACGGTTGATGTTGAACGTTGGTTCAAACCAGATTTCGCCCAGCACCGGGTGTTTCACCGGGACTTCGGGGTTTTTGAGTTCATTGAGCAACACGCCCGTTTCGCCGTGCGTGTGCCGCTTCACCATTCTGATGGTATAAAGCTGATCTTTCTTCGGCGGATTGACCCCGAACTCGGCGTAAAATGCCAGCACCGGGGCCGGAAATTTATCATTAATGCAAATAACTTCCATAGCACTTATACAGTATTCATTTCCTGTTGGTTCAATCCAGCAACCCGCCCAACTTCCCCAGCACTGAACCGCTTTCTTTGCTGCCTTGCCCACCACCAATCGACAACCGCTGTACTAATTTCGAGATTGGCATCGACTGCATCCAGACCCGGCCTGTGCCGCTGAGTGTGGCCAAAAACAGGCCTTCACCACCAAATATCATACTTTTCAGCCCACCCGACCGCTGAATATCAAAGTGCATCTGGGGTTCGTAGGCCACCACGCACCCCGTGTCGATGCGGAGGGTTTCGTTGTTCAGTTGCCGCTCGATCACCACGCCACCCGCGTGAACGAAAGCCATGCCATCGCCCTGAATTTTTTGCATGATGAAGCCTTCACCACCAAAGAAACCCGCGCCGAGTTTCTGGTTAAAGTGAATGCTGATTTTTGTCCCCATAGCCGCACACAGGAATCCATCTTTCTGCACAATCAACGAATTTCCGTAGATGTTGGCCAGATTAATAGGCATCACCGTTCCCGGATAGGGTGCGGCAAAAGCCAGTTTGCGCTTGATGCCCGCCCGGTTGGTGAAGTGGGTCATAAACAGCGACTCACCCGTGATCAGGCGCGACCCGGCTTGCATCAACTTACCCATAAACCCCTGATTGGGCTGAGAGCCGTCGCCCATTTTAGTTTCAAACTGGATGCCATCTTCCATAAACAGCATCGACCCGGCTTCGGCAATGACGGTCTCGTTGGGGTCCAGTTCAATCTCGACGATCTGAATATCTTCGCCGATAATCTTGTAATCAATTTCGTGAGGGTACATTAGGATTGGAGGTTATTTAAGTGTTCAGGTTCACTATCGCTTGTTGGTTCCATCGTCAAAGTCAGCCTCTTCGTCCAGATCTAACTCACCTTCTTCGGGCGTTTTTTCGTCCGATGGGGTTTCTCCGCGCAGGGTTTTGAGGTCGTCGCGGTGGCGGAGTTTTTTGTCATCGACGGTCTTGTTCAAAAACTGGTTGATCTTGTCGATGTCGTAACTGGTTGTTATTTCGCCAAACGAGTTAATCTGAATATCGAAGCCTTCGAGGTCTTTGTGGACGCGGGGCTTTTCGTTTTCGTCGGAATTGGGTTTCTTCTTTGACATGGTTGATTGTCGGTTTATGCGTTGGTCTAATACCTTAACTACGAATAACGCAAAAAGTCCGGTCTTCTCAAGGGTTCCTTTCAAAAGTAGGAGTCTCTGAAACGTCGGACAATAGGAGTTGTGTAAACGGTTAATTTAATCGCTCCAAAGCCCTCTCCAGCCGGACGAGCGTTTCGGGGCGGCCAATAATTTCCATCGTGAGCATCAGGTCGGGGCCGATGCCGGAACCAGTGAGGGCAAGCCGCATGGCCTGCATAATTTTACCCTGTTTAATGCCTGCCTGTTGCATGGCCTCTGAGAGCGTACGCTTGATGTGTTCGGCCACAAAATCGCCTTCGTCGGCTTGCAACGCATCGCGGAAGGCGGCAACGGCGGCTTTGGCATCGTCGTTCCACCTGGCAGTGGCAATGGCTTCGTCGTAGGTTTCGGGCGTGTAGAAAATGGTGCGGGCTTCGGGGAAAATTTCACTCGCGAAACTCACCCGTTCTTTCAGCAGAGCCACAATTTTGGTTGCTTTGTCAATGGAACAATCAAAACCGGCAACCTCCGCATCACGCTGAACAGTTGGGGCCAAATCGGCATTGGCTTGCTGACGGATGTATTGATGATTGAACCACTTCGCCTTCTCAATATCGAACCGCGCTCCACCTTTGTGAACCTGCTCGATGGAAAACGCTGCGATCAACTCGTCCATCGAGAACAATTCCTGCTCGGTGCCGGGGTTCCAGCCCAGAAACGCCAGGAAGTTAATAAGTGCCTGAGGCAGGTAGCCATCTTCGCGAAAACCCCGTGCCACAATGCCGGAGAACGGGTCAGTCCATTCGAGGGGGAAAACGGGAAAACCGCCCAAATCGGCATCGCGCTTGCTCAGTTTGCCGTTGCCTTCGGGCTTCAGCAACAAGGGCAAGTGCGCAAACTGCGGCATGGTGTCGGCCCAACCCAAATACCGATATAACAGCACGTGCAATGGTGCCGAGGGCAACCATTCTTCGCCCCGGATTACATGAGTGATCTTCATCAAATGGTCGTCCACCACGTTGGCAAGGTGGTAGGTCGGCAGGCCGTCCGATTTGAGCAGCACCCTATCATCAATCGCCGACGAATGCACGGTAACCCACCCCCGAATGAGGTCGTTCAACCGAACTTCCTCTTTGCGGGGCGTTTTGAGCCGAATTACGTAGGCTTCTCCTGCCTCCATCCGGGCCTTCACATCCTCTGCTGGCAACGTAAGCGAGTTTTTCATCTGCATCCGCGTGATGGCATTGTACTGAGCCGCCGGTGCATTGGCCGCTTCGAGCCGGGCGCGCATGGCATCCAGTTCGTCGGCAGTATCGAACGCATAATAGGCTTTACCCTCCTCCACAAGACGGAAAGCCTCTTTTTGGTAGATCTCCCGGCGTTCCGATTGCCGATAGGGCGCATCGGGGCCACCCATGCTTTGCCCTTCGTCAATCTGGATACCCACCCATTTCAGGGATTCGATAATATAGTCTTCGGCACCGGGAACAAACCGATTCTGGTCAGTATCCTCAATACGAAGCAGCATTTTGCCACCCATTTTCCGGGCGAACAGGTAATTATAGAGGGCCGTTCTGACTCCCCCAATGTGCAGCGGCCCCGTGGGACTGGGAGCGAAACGGACGCGGACGGAATTGGGCATATTAAATCGCTATTACCGAAATTTCAACATTGACATCTTTGGGCAGACGGGATACTTCGACGGTTTCGCGGGCGGGATAGTCAGCCGTAAAAAACGAGCCATAGACTTCGTTGATGGCCCCGAAATTTTCAAGATCTTTCACAAAGATGGTTGCTTTCACCACGTTGCTGTAGTCTTTACCTGCCGTTTTCAGAATGGCCCCGATGTTTTCCATTACCTTGCGCGTCTCCGCCCGAATATCGCCGGGCGACGCTTCGCCCTGTGAAGCCAGATCGAGGGCTATTTGGCCGGAAACAAACAAAAAACCACCCGCCTGCACAGCCTGACTATAAGGCCCGATAGCTGCGGGAGCCTGATCGGTATAAACAATTTGCTTGGACATTATTTTGTGAATAAGGCGCAAAGTTACGACTGAAACCACCTCATGCCCGACTACCACCTACTGATCTTCGTGAAAAATCCGGTTCCTGGAACCGTCAAAACCCGAATTGCCCGTACTGTGGGCAATGAGCGGGCCACTGAAGTTTATCGGCACTTGTTGGCTCATACCCAACAAATTACCCGACTGCTTCCGCCCGACGGCCCGGTCTGGAAACGAGTCGTTTATTACGGCGATTTCATCAACACGAACGATGGCTGGAATGGGAACGAAAAACGCCGGCAAACCGGGGCCGACCTCGGCGAACGCATGTTAAATGCTTTTTTCGATGAGTTCGCAGCCGGGGCAACCCGCGTGGTCATTATCGGCAGCGACTGCCTCGCCATCCGGCCCAACCACCTGAAACAGGCATTTTGCGCCTTAGATACGACCGACGTGGCCCTTGGCCCGGCCACCGACGGAGGTTATTATTTACTGGGAATGAATCAGTTGTATTCATTTGTATTTCAAGACAAACCGTGGAGTCAACCAGAACTACTGGATCAAACGCTGGCTGATCTAAAACAACATAGCCTTACTCATACGTTATTAGAACCACTAACCGACATCGACGAGTGGGACGATTATGTTCGGCAAAGTTGTGAAGGGTGAAGGCATAGTTCAATATCACCATTGTCGTACCGCCGTTCGACCCGCTGAGAGTGATGAAATGGTTTGGTTTCGATATACGGAACTTGTTTTGCTTGCACCCAAAGTCGCACCGTGCACGTTCACCTTTGAATCCTGCCACGGGGACTGATATTCTGGTGTAGCTCAGTTGGTAGAGCACATGAACACGCTGAACGTTTGTTGCCCTGTTTTTTTTAATGAATAATGATCAACACCCTCCACCCTACCCTTCGCCAGCATATTTCCGATGGGTTTGTGATGGTTCGTCAGCACCCCACTGCCGACTTGTACATCCTGAATTACACCGCCAAAACCCAATACGAGCGGGCCTGGGACGAGCACACACTGGCTTGCCGGGGTCTGATTATAAATGGCTCAGGCGCAGTAGTGGCGCGACCTTTCCCCAAATTCTTCAACCTCGACGAAGTGGTGGTGACGGGCCAAATTCCGTTGCTGCCCGACGAACCGTTGGTGGCCTACGAAAAACTCGATGGCTCGCTCGGAATTCTGTACTGGATTGACGACACCCCGTTTATTGCCACTCGTGGCTCGTTTATGAGCGAACAGGCGCGGTGGGCCACCAACCTGCTCCACACGCGCTATGCGGCCATTTGGCCCCGGCTCGACCGCACGAAAACGTATTTATTCGAGATTATCTACCCCGAAAACCGCATCGTTGTCCACTACGGCGACCGCCAGGATTTGGTGCTGTTGGCCGTGATCGACACGGCAACCGGAGCCGAAACCACCGACCTGCCTGACATTGGTTTCCCGCTCGTGCGCCTGTTCGATGGCTACACCGATATGGCCGAAATTCGGGCGGTGCAGATCGACAATGAGGAAGGGTTTGTGCTTCGGTTTGCGTCGGGATTGCGCGTAAAGGTTAAGTTTGCCGAATATGTGCGACTACACCGAATTCTGACGCAGGTTTCGTCGCGTAACATCTGGGAATACCTGGCCACCAATCAGCCGTTTAACGAGATTCTGGAACGGGTGCCCGATGAGTTTTACGAGTGGGTAAAGCAAACCTCCGATAAATTCACGGCTCAGTATCAGGCCATTGAAATGGAGTGTCGCGCTGTTTTTCGGGTGCTGGATTCGCGGAAGGAAACGGCCCGGTATTTCCAGACCCAGCGGTATCCGGCCATCCTGTTCCTGATGCTCGACAACCGCGACTATTCAGCCGCCATCTGGAAACTGCTGCGCCCAGCCTATGAACGGCCTTTTAAACAAACCGATACGTAGCGCAAAGACGCAAGTATGCGTCTCTACACACAAACCCATGCAACATATCCTCCTTTTAATCGGCATCAGCGGCAGCGGCAAATCGACGTTTGCGAAGCAGTTTGTGCAGGACAATCCAACTTACCTACGGCTGAACCGCGACGATTTGCGCCGGAGCATTGTGCCCGTGCCGCTGGGCGAATACTGGAAATGGGACGACAAACGCAAAAATCGGATTGAGCGACTCGTGTCGGAGTTGGAGAAATCGGCCCTGTTGTCGGCTTTGGAAAGTGGCTGGAATGTGGTGATGGACAACACCCATTTGCAGCAGCGATACATTACTGAGTTGCTGAAACTGACTGATAGACAAGCTACTACGAAAAAACCCGTCGTGGTTACGTTTCAGGTTATAGATGTCCCGCTAAACACAGCTATCGAGCGTGACCGGCTCCGGCCCGATATGGTGGGTGAAGCCGTTATCCGCGATCAGCACAGCCACCTGCACACGCTCAAAAAGATTTTCGACACTACCCAACGGCTCCAGTTCCCCACCATTCATGCTTCCGTTGACCCGATGGAGCAAAACCATTCGCTACCCAAGTGCATCCTGGTGGACATCGACGGAACGGCGGCCAAAATCCACGACCGCTCCCCCTTCGACTGGACGAACGTGGGCCGCGACTTGCCCAACACGCCCGTGCTGAACGTGGTGCGGGCCATGCGGGCCGCCGGGTATGCGGTGGTGTTTTTGTCGGGCCGCGACAGTGCGGCCCGCGCCGAAACGGTGAGTTGGCTGCACCGTCACCTCGGCTGGTCGGTAGGGCCGGACGATGCCCTGTTCATGCGCGAACGCGACGATATGCGGAAAGATTCGATCATCAAGCGCGAGTTGTTCGATGCTCACATCAGCGGTCGTTATTTCGTTGAACTGGTGCTGGATGACCGCGATCAGGTGGTATCGCTCTGGCGACGGGAGCTGGGCCTGACATGTTTGCAGGTCGATTACGGCGATTTTTAGGGTTCCGAAACGCGGGATTTGGAGTCGCTACCGAGCTGGGTGTAGCGATTCGCATGGAAGGTACTCCACCAAAGCAACACGTGGCCGAGATAACCGCTGTTTGAGTCGCTGTAACCTGAATTACAGAAACACCACATTCACCCGTACTCCAGGCTACAATGCCTCCCACACAGCCAGTTGCCCTAATTTGTACCAATGCTCCGGCACAAACCGTCCGATTAGCCCCAAGCGTGAGCAAAGGAGCCGGGCCTGCCACAATGGTGGCGCTGGTGGGCGTTTCTTCGGCTTCGCACCCTGGGGTTGTCTCCCGGCAAATAGGCCTGAACGTATATTCCCCGAGGGTGGGGGGGGTTATCAGATTGGGCGAACTAAAATTTATACTACTCCCATTATACC
>JAJAYX010000647.1 GCA_026785985.1 Rudanella sp.
CCAATATATATTTTCTTAATAAACTAGCGCGGGTGGTCCTTGGCATTAAAAATCCCCCCCCGGGCTGGGGCGGACCGCTGCCGGGGGGTTGTTCGAGGCTCAATATCGGAATTTCACCGGTTTGCCCGCTACTTTTTCCAGTATTGGTCGCAAAATTAAGTCGGCGTTGTGGCGGGTTTGCTCCAAAATGCCGCTGTTAAGGGCCGATTGCCTGATCTGTTCCTCGGCCTGTGTGTAAGCTCCACTCACTAAGTCCGACTCGTCCATAAACCCAAACTGTGTATCATAAACGGTTGATTGCTTGTGGTTATCTTCCAGCCGCAGAGTTCAGGTTTGGGGAGTTTTACGACAATCGTATCACCTGTTTGCACGTCGGCGGCTGTCAGGTGCGTGAGGTCGATGCAGCCGGTGGCCTCTCCCTGTACAATCAGCACGGCGCGGGCATTGGGCAAAATGGCGCGGGGCTGATTGTGTTCCACAATATCGCGGAACGTGTAGCGCACCAGTTCCAACTTACCGAGGGCCGTAACTTCTTTTAAAACAAGCTGTTGGGTGGTCTGACTCCCCAGCGTGAAGCGCGAAAAAAACGACCATTGACGAAGGTATTCCCAGAGCGTGAGCAGGCCAATGATGAGCAGAGCCAGAAACAGAAAGCGAGTTAGTGAGCGCATGGTAGTAGTACAAAAACAAAAACCCCGAACTTCTTAACGTTCAGGGTTTTGCCACAGTATAATTCAGCAAAGATCAATGACTTTGGGGCGAATCAGCAGACTGCTGCTCCAGATTGAAAAGGTCGTTCAAGACGTCGATGAGCGTTTCGGCTTCACCACGTTTGCAGGCGGCTTTGAGCTGTAACACAGGCAGCTTAATGATTTTCTGCATGATGCCGCGTGTGATCTTGTCGATCTTTTCCGATTCATCGGCCGACATGCTTTTCGCATATCGGCCAATTTCTTCGCGCCGAATTTGCTCCAGGGCGTTCTTCAGCTTGTTGATGGTTGGCGAAACCATCATTTCCTTCGACCAGTCGCCAAACTCCAGAACCGACTGATTTACAATGGCTTCCACTTGCGGAATTGAGGCCACCCGGCGGTTCAGCGCTTCGTCGGCACGGTTGCGAATGTGGTCGATGTTGTAAAGCAACACCCCCGGAATCTGCTCCACGGCGGCATCTACAGAGCGCGGCACTGACAGGTCGATGAAGTATTTATAGGTCAGCACCGAAATGTCTTTCAGTAGATCGGGCGTAAACAATGGTTGGTCGCGCTGAACGGACGAGATCACTACATCGGCGCGTTGGAGTTCGGTGGTGAGTTGGTCGAAGTCGGCCAACTGAAATTCGTATTGCGTGGCTAATGAATCGGCTTTGGCGCGGGTACGGTTGCAGAGAGTAATATTTTTGAAGTCGCGGTCGGCGAGGTTTTTGCACACATCAGTGCCAATTTCACCGAGGCCTACCACCAGAATGCGGGGTTGCGTTTGGTGACCCACCAACTCGTCGATCAGGTCAACGGCGGCATACGACACCGAAGCAGCACCATCGCGGAACGAGGTTTCCTGGGCAACGCGCTTATTAGTGAAGAAAATGGTGTGCATCAGCCGGTGCAAAAACGGCCCGGCCATGTCCAAATCTGCCGACCACTGGTAGGCGTGTTTCACCTGATTCGGAATCTGCATATCGCCAATCACCTGCGAGTGCAGCCCTACGCACACCTCGAACAGGTGATGGACGGCGGCTGAGTGATCGTCGTAGAACTGAAAATAAGGCAGATATTCTTCTGTACTGGTCAGTCCTTTTTCAATCAGCAACAATTGGGCAATTTCACGGTTCAAATCCTGCCCGAATGTATAATAAACCTCGGTACGGTTGCAGGTTGAGACAACGAGCAGTTCCGTTAAACCAAAGAAGTCGCTTAAGCGGAGCATAAGCCGCTTGGCTTCTTCTTCGTTGAGTGCAATTCGTTCACGAACCGCTAACGGAGCGGTTTTATGAGACAGACTAATTGATTTGAAATTATCTAACATACCACAGTATCACTTCACCCTACAAAATTACAACCCGATTGCTGCATGATGAACAACATATTCACGCTGTCCTATTATTTAGAATCACTTTAAACAAATATTCGTTTCTGGTGATTGTCCAATTTTAGTAAAGAACAATAGTAGCTAGTGCGACGTTCGTATTCTGACCATTAGTCGTGAAATCATCAGAAAGATAAACGGGTTTGGTCTAGAAATTGCCAACGTTTCCTGCCAACGTGCTAAACTTGAGGGTTGAAACGTTGATAATAGCCGATGAAGCGCAAACCGCATCCATGCTCAAATCATTCGATATCTACAGTCAGAATAATGTATTGAAAATTATTGTAGCCCTTAACCTGCTATTAGTAGGATCAGGGGCGTTGATTTTCAAGAACCGGAATATTGCGAAGCTGGAAACCCGTGAGGAGCAATACGTTCAACTTTATGCTAAAGCCCTCGGCTATGTTCAGACAGCTGACATCAACACCGACGTTAATTTCATTGTGCAGGAAGTGCTGGAAGCGAACAAAAATATTCCGGCCATTTATATCAATCAAAACAACCAACCCGCCGGTCGACTGAATATCGAATTCCCGGAAGGGCTAACATCTCAGGAACAACAACAATATCTACGGCAACAAGTGGTGGAGATGCGCAAAAACCACCAGCCCATTCGGGTTGATCTGCGTAACGGAGATTTTGGGTTGGTATATTTCAACAACTCGACCTTATTGCGGCAACTTAACTACTTTCCGTTCGCGCTGTTTCTCATCTTGACGGCCTTAGGCTTTCTGGCTTACCTGTCGTTTAGTTCTTCGCGCCGGGCTGAGCAGAACCGGGTTTGGGTAGGGTTGGCTAAAGAAACGGCCCACCAATTGGGAACGCCCCTGTCGTCGCTGATGGCCTGGGTTGAGTATATGCGCTCCATGCCCGAGCAATACGACGATACCATTACCGACGAAATCGAGAAAGATGTGGAGCGGCTCAATACCATCACAGGTCGTTTTTCCAGCATCGGCTCCATCCCAACGCTGAAAGAAGAAAATCTGGGCGAAGTCGTAAAGCAGTTTACCGATTATCTGGCCCGACGCATTTCTACCAAAGTCAAAATGACCGTAGAGAGTAATTTGCCACCCACCCAAATGGTGCGCATCAACAGATTGCTGTTTGAATGGGTCATCGAGAACGTCTGCAAAAACGCGGTGGATGCAATGGCGGGCGTGGGCGAACTTCGGCTTCGTATGATTCCCCTCAACAACGACGAGGTAGCCATCGACATCACCGACACTGGCAAGGGCATTTCCAAAGCCACATGCAAAAGGTGTTCGCGCCGGGTTTCAGCACCAAAAAACGCGGCTGGGGCCTCGGCCTCACACTGGCCAAACGCATTGTGGAGGAATACCACAACGGGCGACTCTTCGTGAAAAGCTCCGAAGTGGGCAAAGGAACCACGTTCAGGATTGTGTTGAATAAAGAGACGTAAGAAAGGTTATTGGCCGAAAAGCGGTACATGAACCGTGTCGGTCTCGATCACGTTGCTTTCGAGCAGATTACGGTCACGAATCTTAATCTGGAATTTCACGGGAGTGACTTTGGTAGTACGGCCATAAAAGAAAATCGGCCTGAATTCGAGCGTTCCTTCAATGGCTCCTTTAGTACCTTCTTTGGTTAGGCGGGGGAAAACCAGCACGTTATTTTCGGGCAAAGGAAGTTCTTCGTACTTGTTATTGACCAACCGAAGTACCTTGATCTGATAGTTTCCCCAGACCTTAAACATGGTATAATAGGCCAGCGAGTCAGCTTTGTTACGGGGCGAGTTCACACCTAAGTCGCCATTGCCATCGGTGAAATCAAGGGCAATGATAACAGAGTCGCGTTCACCGCCACCCACCCCCCCTTTGGCAGGCAATTTGCGGAAGATATTAAGCCCTGCGAATGTAATCTTTGGGGTATCGTCGAAATTGGGTTCGTTCCAGCAGGACGAGAGGAGCAGCGTGAGGCCGAACAGAAGAATTACCGGGTGAATTAGTTGCCGTTGCATGGTGTTGTAATCGTGACGCACTATACCTGTTTTTTTCGTTTGCAAAGTTTTCTGACCCATTTTTCGCCTGAAGCAGTCAATCAGCGTGACGCACTGAGACAACAAATTTTGTCTGTCGATGCCGACAAATTCGAGGCTCTGGCATTGACTGTTTTTCAGTATCAGGCAATTTACAATCCCACTTATCGGGCTTATTTAAACGCACTTCGGGTGAAACCGGAGTCAATTCGGCAACTGAATGAGGTGCCGTTTATGCCCATTGGGTTTTTCAAGCAGCACCAGATTGTATCGGCCGGCAAATTAACAACAGAAGCCATTGACCGAGCTGTTTGTTTTGCCAGCAGTGGCACAACCGACGCGACTACCAGCCACCATTACCTGTTTGATACCGACCTGTACAGGGCTGTTAGTCAGAGGATTTTTGAGGAGACCTACGTCCCCCTAACAGACTTCCACATCCTGGACTTGCTGCCATAGTATATTGAACGAAATAACTCGTCACTCGTGTATATGGTTCAGGAGTTTGTCGCGCAAACCGAATCCGACAGTTCTGGTTTTTACCTGAACAACACCATAGAGCTAACCCAACAGATTAAATACGTGCTGGCAACCTCTACCCGGAAAATCCTGCTGATTGGGGTCACCTTCGCCCTCCTCGACTGGGCAGAGTCCACGCCCGACCTCTCGTTTATTGGTGAAAGCGACCGGGTGATCGTAATGGAAACGGGCGGCATGAAAGGCCGTCGGCGGGAACTGATCCGCGAAGAAGTTCACGAAACATTGATTAGCCGGCTATGTGTTACCGGTATCCATTCTGAATATGGCATGACCGAACTGCTTTCCCAGGGCTACTCGACAGGTGAAGGGCTTTTCCGCCCCGGCGTCACCATGCGAATCCTGCTCCGCGATGTCAATGACCCGTTTGCCATTTTCCCCGAAACAACTCGCACCGGCGAGCGTCGCACCGGCGGCATTAACGTGGTTGATTTGGCTAATCTGGACTCCTGTAGTTTTATCGAAACAGGAGATTTGGGGCAATATGGTTCAGATCCCGGCACCTTTCGGGTGATGGGGCGGTTCGATAATTCGGATGTGCGGGGGTGTAATTTAATGATTTTGTAGAGACGCAACCCATTGCGTCTCTACAAAAAATCACGCATAAACCGCCACATCATCGCCCGTGATCGTGTCGCCACACATGATCACCAGGCGTTCGATCACGTTGCGGAGTTCGCGCACGTTACCCGTCCAGGGCAGCGATTGCAGGTGTTGAAGCGCGTCCACGCTGAGTTCTTTAATGGGAGCATTATATTCGGCGGCAATATCCTGAAGAAACTTATCGGCCAGCAGACCAATATCTTCTTTGCGTTCTGAGAGGGGCGGTACGTGAATCACGATCACACTCAGGCGGTGGAATAAGTCTTCGCGGAAGTTTCCTTCGGCAATTTCCCGGCGCAGGTCTTTGTTGGTGGCGGCAATCACGCGCACATTCACGCGAATTTCTTTATCGCCACCCACGCGGGTTATTTTGCTCTCCTGCAAGGCCCGCAGCACTTTGGCTTGTGCCGAGAGGCTCATGTCGCCAATTTCGTCGAGGAATAGCGTACCTCCGTCAGCCTGTTCAAACTTACCCACGCGCTTGGCCATTGCCCCGGTGAATGAGCCTTTCTCGTGGCCAAACAACTCGCTTTCAATCAGTTCACCAGGAATGGCTGCGCAGTTCACTTCCACCAGCGGCATGTTGGCGCGGTTGCCCTTTTCATGAATCTGCTTGGCAACCATCTCCTTACCCGATCCATTGGCTCCGGTCACCAGAACGCGGGCTTCCGTGGCCGACACGCGGTTGATGGTTCCCTTTACCTTCTGAATAGCTGGTGATTCGCCAACAATCTCGTTGAGTTTATAGATGCGCTTGCGGAGGGTTTTGGTCTCCTGCGCCATCTTCGACCGTTCAAGCGCGTTGCGAACCGTCACGAGCAGTCGGTTCAGATCGGGTGGCTTGGTGATAAAGTCGAAGGCCCCGCGCTTGGTGGCTTCAACAGCGTTCTCCACATTGCCAAAAGCCGATACCATCACAAACTGAGTACCCCGGCCAGCCTCACCCGCTTTCAGCAGCAATTCGAGGCCATCCATTTTGGGCATTTTAATGTCGCACAAAGCCACGTCGTAGTTCGACTTGATAATCATATCGAGCCCTTCTTCGCCGTCTTTTGCTTCATCTACTTCGTATCCTTCATATTCGAGAATGTCGCGTAGCGCGTCACGGATGCTCTTTTCGTCATCAACAATGATGAGTTTGGCCATAATAAGAGTATAAAAAAGGCTGCTGTTGTGCCGGAGTCAATAGGAAAACGGACGAATGTAAGCCAAAACCGCATCAGTTTGCAAACAGAGCCAGTTTTTTCACCCAAATTCATATAAAAAAAGTTAGTTCAAAAGGATGGTATTCGTCTTTTTATAAAGATGGAAAATAGCAAAAAATTCAGTAGATAACACAAAAACAGTAGTTTTCAGGCATAACAGCTTAACTTAGCTGTGGACAGAATTACTTAATCCATTTAACGCGCTCATTCAAATGAAATTACTACTACGAAGATCATCAATTAGCGTATTCAGGTATTTTTTGCTTGGAACACTGTTGAGCCTGACTACACTGCTTCAGGCACAGGACCGGCGCGTAACAGGCCGGGTAACCGGCTCTGACAATAAGGCCATACCCGGAGTCAATATCCTGGTGAAAGGCTCTCAAAATGGCACGACAACCAGTGCCGACGGCGATTACTCACTGCCTGTGCCGACGAGCGGGGCGGTGCTGATTTATTCGGCGATTGGCTTTGCCAGCCAGGAGGTGGCCGTTGGCAATCAGTCGCAAATAAACCTAACGCTTCAGGAGGGCGAACAGAGCCTTGACGAAGTGGTGGTAACGGCCCTCGGTATCAAAAAGGAATCCAAAACGTTGGGCTACGCCACGGCCACGCTGGGGCCTGACCAAATTAACGTCAACCGCCAACCCAACTTCATGAACGGACTCCAAGGCAAAATGGCGGGTGTGCAAATTTCCAGCCTGGGCACGGGACCAGCCGGAACCAGTAAGATTCGGATACGGGGGCAGTCGTCGTTTTCGGGACAGAACAGCCCGCTCATTGTTATCAACGGCGTTCCCATTGATAACACCAACTTCAGCTTGAACTCGGGTAATAACGGGTCGGATGGGTCTGTCTCCAACCGGGGGTTCAATAACTCCGACGGGGGTGACGGTCTGAGTTCGATTAACCCCGACGATATCGAAGAGATGACTGTCCTAAAGGGAGCTACGGCGGCCGCCCTCTACGGTTCGCGGGCGAAGGACGGCGTTATCATGATTACGACCAAAACCAAGGGAACCTCGCAGGGAATCGGTGTGCAGTACAACAGTAACTTTACGGTTGAACAGCCGCTCGACTTCACGGATTATCAGTATGAGTACGGACAGGGCGAAAATGGCGTTCGGCCCACAGCCGCTAACCCAACGTCGGGGGTGTGGAGCTGGGGCGAACAATTCCAGCCGGGCATGACG
>JAJAYX010000648.1 GCA_026785985.1 Rudanella sp.
CAGGATCACCGGCACGTTGTTCTCTTTCAGGAAACCGGCCACCCGGTCGGCTTCTTCGCCCCCCACAATCGCGACCCGGGCAACCCCGGCCGCTTTGGCAAACCGAACGGCTTCGATAATGTCCTTACCCAGATCGGCACGGACATACAGGTTTTGTTTCCCCGAAAATAAGCCGCGCATCGCTTCAAATTTGAGGTTCATCGGCGTGCTTGAGGGCGTGGCGGCATACACTTTGGCTTCTCCAAAAATGGTTTGGATAGCCCGCATCGCTTCGTCGCGCTTATCGTTTTTCTTGACGCTCACGGTGAACGTCTCGAAATCAAAATCGCGGGTGAAGTAGCCCGGCCAGTTGAGCCAGATTCCGTCGTCTTTTTTCAAAACCGCATCTTCCCAGTTCCAACCGTCGGCGTGCATAATCGACGATGACCCCGACACCGTGCCACCCATCGGCATAGCTTGTGTAATGAGAATACCGTTGTTCCGAATCGTTGGAATTACCTCAGAGTCAGTATCGTAGGCAATCAGAGCGCGAACGTTAGGATTCAGAGTGCCCGTCTCCCGCGAATCGACCGTGGCCCGCACAGCGGCTACCTCCTGCAAACCCACAAGCGAGGCTGGCGAAATCAGGCCGGGGTAAATGTGCTTACCCGTTAGGTTAATCACGTCTAACTCGTTAGTATTCAATCGAACCGTCGACGCATCGGCCACGTTGGTTATCACCCCCTTATCGAACGTTATCAGTCCGTTCTGAATCACGCGACCGTCGCCCACGTGAATAGTAGCCCCCAGGAGGGCAATGCCCCGCGCCTGAGCCTTCGCCGGAGCCGGGTTCTGGCCAAAGCTCGTGAGCGAGGCCAGGGTTAGTATGGTTGTCAGTACTTGTTTCATCGTGTTTCTTCTTTCTCCTCTCCTTCTGCCATTAGTCCTTCAATATCCTCGCAGTGCCACATTCGTTGTCGACGGAAGTTGGGTCGTTGCGTGGGGGCACCACCCGCTTTGGAGGCAATCATTTTCTGGATAATCCGGGCGCGTTCGGCCTGTAGCGCGTCGCGTTTGGCATCTTAGCCCTGCAAATCGAAATAGATTGCTCCGTCGATGATGGTTTTTTCGGGACGGGCATAGATCGAGAGCGGGTTGGCATTCCACAACACGAGGTCGGCATCTTTACCGGAGCGAATACTGCCCAAACGACCGTCAAGGTGCAGCAGTTTAGCCGGGTTCAGCGTTACCATTTTCCAGGCATCGGCCTCCGAAATACCGCCGTACTCTACTGCTTTGGCCGCTTCCTGATTCAACCGACGGGCCATTTCGGCATCGTCGGAGTTGATGGAAACCACCACGCCCTGCCGGTGCATAATGGCCGCGTTGTACGGAATCGCATCTTTCACCTCCATTTTATAGGCCCACCAGTCGGCAAACGACGAGCCCCCCGCACCGTGTTTGGCCATTTTGTCGGCCACTTTGTAGCCTTCCAGGATGTGCGTAAACGTGTTCACTTTGAAGCCCAGCGAGTCGGCCACTTTCATCAGCATATTGATCTCCGACTGCACGTAGGAGTGGCAGGTGATGAAGCGTTTTTTGTTCAGGATTTCGGCCAATGCGTCGAGTTCGATGTCCCGGCGTGGAGCAATGGCCTGCGCTTTATCTTTGGCATTCAGGTTATTATACGTCTTCCAGGCTTTGTCGTATTCGCGGGCGCGGACAAAGTGATCCATAAAAACCTGCTCTACGCCCATGCGCGTTTGCGGAAAACGAATCCGGTTGGCATCGCCCCAGTTGGCCTGCTTTACGTTCTCGCCAAGGGCAAACTTAATGAACCCATCCGCACCCTTAATCAGCAGATTATCAGGAGCCTCACCCCATTTTAGTTTAATCAGGGCCGACTGCCCGCCGATGGCGTTGGCCGAGCCGTGCAACAGTTGCGAGGTCGTTACGCCCCCGGCCAATTGGCGGTAAATATTGATATCCTCCGAGTTCACCACGTCGCCCATGCGAACCTCGGCGGTTGACGATTGCGACCCTTCGTTCACCGACAGCAGCGCAATGTGTGAATGCTCGTCGATGATGCCGTTGGTGAGGTGTTTACCCGTTCCGTCGATGGTTCGGGCGTTGGCGGGTGCCGCCAGATTTTTGCCCACCTGCTGAATTTTGCCACCCGACACGAGCACATCGGCGTTCTGCAACACGCCATCGGCTTCATTGGTCCAGACGGTCGCGTTTTTAATCAGCATCGTTTCGGGCTGCGGCTTTTTGGCGTTGCCCATGCCCACAAATGGATACAGGGGTGTGGCGTTCACGGCTGCAGCCGCCGACGTAGACCCCGCCGACGTACTCGTGGCCGACCCACTAACCGCCGACGTTGACGTGCCCGAAGCACTGGTAGCAGAGGTAGACGCTGGAGCATCACCCGTGCGGGTGGCGGTCCAGTTCACCAGTTTGCCGGTGGGCAATTCCCCATCTCCCCGAAAAATGGTTCCGGCCGGCGTTCCGGCATCGCGGTAGCCTGTCAAACGGGTCAGTTCGGCGGGTTTCCGTTTGTCTAATGCCACCTGCATCGACAGCATGTTGTTGTCGATGGCCACTTTGGGCGTTAGTTTAGTCGTGTCGCCGATGGTGACCTGGTACTCCGGTTTTTCGGGATTCGTACCCGAAATAATGAATTTCAGGTTAGGCCGGTTATCAAGAGTCAAGGCGTAGGTGCCGCGCAAATCGGGTTGATTGCGGTTCGTAACCACGTACTGTCTCCCCCGAATCCAGTTTTCATAGATCACGTTGTCGGCGGAAAATAAACTCCCCGACGTAATCAGGAAATTGGCCATTTTGCCCACCTGCAAACTACCCACCATGTTCTCGGCCTTCATCAATCGGGCGGGGGTTGTGGTCAGTGCTTCCAGGGCCTGCTGCTCGGTCAGGCCATTTTCGATGGCTTTGCGAACATTGGCCATAAAGTCGGCCCGGTTGCGAAGGCCCGCGCTTGTGAGGGCAAACGGAATGCCCGCTTTGGCCAGTATCCCGGCATTCATGGGGGCCATTTCCCAATGTTTGAGTTCGGAGAGAGCCACATTGTCGGCATCCCAGGCATCCTCCACCTCGTAGGCTTGCGGGTAATTGACCGGCACGATCAGCGAAGCCCCGGTCGCTTTTATTTCGTCAATACGCTGATACTCATCGCCACCACTTTTAATTATGAACTGGGTATTGAATTCGTCGCCGAGTTTATCGGCCCGCAAGATGCCCAGTTTGTCGGTTGCTTCAAAAAAAGCGGGCAACGTTTGCAGTCGGTTCAGAGCCTCCAGCGAGATGTTGGCCTGCTCTTTGGAACCAGCCCGTTTATACCAATCCGCATCGTACATGGCCTGCCGGAGCAACGCCACCGACCCCATCATCGAGTTGGGATACGTTTGCGCCGAACTTCCCCGACTGAATGAATAATGCGCCGACAGGTTATGCTTCAGCACCACGCTGTTCTCCCGCTCGTCGGCCAGCGTCACCAATGAGCCGGAGCCGCGGACAATGCCATCGTGTGGGTGAGTCAGCACCGCGCCGAAACCGAGTTTGCGGAGTTCGTCGGCTTTGGGGCCGGTCACTTTCAAGAGTTGCCCGGCTTCATTTTCGGGCTGAACGGCCTGATTCCAATAATACGGGCCTTTTTTGTTCGATTCCAACTGGGGAGCCGCATTGAATCCGCCCGATGCCCGCTTCACTTCGGGCATTCCATAATCGGAGTCAATATCAATCAGCGAGGGGTAAATACGACGGCCTTTGAGGTCGGCGACCACCGCCCCGGCAGGTACGGCAACTGAGGTTCCAACCCCTTCGATACGGCCATCCCGAACGAGCAGTGTAGCATTTTGA
>JAJAYX010000649.1 GCA_026785985.1 Rudanella sp.
AGCTATTTTGTGGAGTTTGCCAAACTGCGGGCCTTGCGGGTGTTGGGGGGGGGGGTGATGGGGGTCTGGATGAAGGACACTACTTCCGCATTCATCCAGGCGCAGACTTCTACTTTTTATGAGTCAACGGCGACGATTTATACCAACCTGCTCCGGGCAACCACCGAGGCAATGGCGGCTGTAATCGGCGGGTGCGATGTGCTGACGGTGCGGCCCTACGATGCCCTGTTGGGCAATTCGGGCGAGTTTAGCCATCGGATTGCCCGAAACGTATCGCTGCTATTGGCCAATGAAAGTTATCTGGACAAAGTTGCTGATCCTTCGGCAGGGAGTTATTACATCGAAACGCTGACGCATCAGTTGGTGGAGTCGGCCTGGGCGTTGTTTTTGCAGGTCGAAGAACGGGGTGGTCTGGCCAAAGCCGCCAATTTTGTGCAGTCGGAGATTGAACAGTCTTATCAGGCCAAAGTCGAAGCCGTGCGCGGGGGTAAAGTGCTGGTTGGCGTGACGAAGTTTCGGGTTGATGAGCAGGGGCAAACGGGTCGGATATCGAAAACAGGGATGGAAGGCTCGCTGCCCAATCGTCGGTTAGCGGAGGAGTTTGAGTAGCTTTGTATTTAGACAAGAGGCTTTATGGATGTATTACAATTAAAAGAACGGGTGAAGAACGCCATTTTAGTTGGTGAAAGTGATTTTCGAGAATTTAAGTCTGCACTGGAAGGGAAGCCCGGTGAAAAACGAAAGCGTTTAACAAAGAAAATCTGTGAAGATATAGGCGAAGCGTTAGTTGCTTTTGCTAATACAGATGGAGGAGAATTACTTATCGGTGTTGAAGATGATACCATTATTACAGGTGTACCTCATTCGGACGAGGAAATTGTCCAAATGCTTGATGCTGTTCGGACTCACGTTCTAGACCAGCAACCTCTTCCGATAGTTTATAACTTAAAAATAGAAATAGATGGAAAATTGGTGCTGTTTTTCCAGGTAGAGAAAGGTACTAGTGAAGTATATCAACTTCCCGATGGCCGTGTGGTTATTCGTAAAGACAAACGAACTGTTCCTGCAAATATCAAACACTTACAATTCACTCGGCAAGAGCGTATATCACGTGAATTTGATAGACAGTTTGTGGATGGAGCAACAGTTAATGATCTTGATTTATCCCTTATACAATCGTTGGCAGATAGCTATCTGAGAGGGCTGACAGCGGAGAAATATCTGCAGCAATTTGGTCTCGCTGAGTACGCTGTAAATGGGTTAAGGCTTCGGCAGGCGGCTGTATTATTGTTTGCAAAAGATGTGCAAAAATGGCATTCTCGATCACAGGTTCGGTTTTTAAAGGTATCTGGAACTGCTTTAGAATCTGGTGAACGGTACAACGTGATTAGTGATGAGAGTATAACGGGAAATATTTTTGAGTTAATAGTGAAAGCATGGGAGACTTTACTCCCCTACCTTGCTTATAAGACGGTTTTTGGCGTTGATGCTCGTTTTGAACAGAAATACACTTATCCCGAAGATGCTTGCCGTGAAGCTCTACTCAATGCAATTGCTCACAGAGACTACGCTAATCATAGTAGCGTAGAAGTGTATATTTATAATGATCGCATCGAAATTAAAAGTCCAGGCGCATTACTTTCTACACTAACAGTTCAGGACTTATTGGCACTCGACAATCGTCATGAATCGCGTAATGCCAAGATAACTTACGTACTGAAGGTTAACAAGTTTATGCGTGAATTAGGTGAAGGGATGAAACGAATATTTATGCTTATGCAGGACAATGATTTAAAAAAACCTGAGCTTTATTCTAATACAAATTGGTTTACTATCACATTACATAATGCGCTGGTTTATTCTCCCAAAGAGAATGATTTCCTGCGTATGTTTGACCGTTATAATCTGTCTAAAAATCAGAAAAAGATTGTTTTATTGGGCATAGAGGGAAAACATCTGTCCCCAAAAGACATCCATGAAGCAATGAATACAAAGGATAGAAATACCTATGATTTGGAAGTGACTGGACTGAGAACGATGGATTATTGGTTCCAGTCCGTACGAGCGCAAATGCGTATCAGTATGCAAAAACGAACAACACCCCGAAAGAAGAAGTCCCGCGCTTCAAAGTAACTATTCCAAAATAGAATCATGCGTCCTAACTTCATCAACAGTTATCAGTTATCAGCCAACAGCTATCAGCGAACGACTGTCGGCCCGGCTTTTACCACCTCCGAAGGAATCAAACTGAACTCCCGGTTTTCGGCTGTGGACATGGGTGCTGGGGTACGGCAGGATGCCGCTGGTATCCCTCCATTTTTGCGGGGACCATATAGCAGCATGTACGTCCGGCAACCCTGGACAATCCGCCAATATGCGGGCTTCTCGACCGCCGAAGCCTCCAATGCGTTTTACCGGCGTAACCTCGCGGGCGGGCAAAAAGGGCTGTCGGTTGCCTTCGACCTGGCCACCCACCGGGGCTACGATTCCGACCATCCGCGTGTGGTGGGCGACGTGGGCAAGGCGGGCGTTGCCA
>JAJAYX010000650.1 GCA_026785985.1 Rudanella sp.
CGGTGAATTTCGTCGATGAATAACACATCATTTGGTTGCAGATTGGTGAGTAACCCGGCCAAATCGCTTGGCTTGTCGAGAACGGGGCCGGATGTCATTTTAATGTTTGCACCGAGTTCGTTGGCAATGATGTGCGAAAGGGTCGTTTTGCCTAAACCGGGAGGGCCGTGCAGCAGCACGTGGTCGAGCGCGTCGCCCCGTTGTTTGGCTGCCTGAACAAACACCGATAGGTTCGCCAGTACCTTATGTTGCCCCGTAAAATCCTGAAAAGATAGCGGTCGAAGTGCCCTTTCTATCTCCTTGTCAGTGGCCGTCATGCCATCGGTCGAGCCGCTCATGAAGTCTTGTCGCATAGCAAAAAAGAAGAGATAGCGGTTAATGCTATCTCTCCAAATTTACGAAATTTTCGCGAAAATAAGAACGCAGATTAGACGGATCGAACGTATTTTTCAAGAGATATTACCGAATCAGAAGTACTGAGCCGCGCCTGACAATCCGGGGCATTTCAGGATCATATTCGCTGCCATAACTGATCACATAGGCATACACCATGGGAGGATAAACCTCGCCCCGGTAAGTGCCATCCCACTTAATATTCTCCGGTTCGTTACTAACAAAAACCACCTCTCCCCATCGGTTAAAAATCTTTATCTCAAAACCAGATGTATACGTGCCATACACATCGAGAAGGTCGTTTTGTCCGTCTCCATTGGGTGTGAATGCTTCGGGAATGAACACCCGTGGCGCACAAAAATCGACCACGCGGGTAGAAGCTAAAGCGGTACAACCGGTGGGGTCAGTAGCCCTCACCGAGTAGGGGCCAACAGCGTTGACAGGCAATGTGCGGCCCAGCGTATTCCCCTGCGACCAGACAAAGGATAAACTGGATGGCCCCCCAGCGGTTAGGGTGGTCGACTGACCATCGCCCACGCAGAATCGGTATTCAGGAGCCAAACTTATAGCGGGGGCAGGCCGGTCGTTGATTTGCACACTTGACGCTCCCGTACAACCGTTGGGATTGCTCACGTTCACCGAATAGGTTCCCGCTCCCGTAACGCTGATGGTGGGCGACGTTTGCCCGCTGCTCCACTGATAAACGTTACCGGCCACCGTTGAACTCAAGGGACGCAATACCAGCCCGTTACCCGCGCATTTGTCCTGCGCAGGACCGAGATCCGCAAAGCCTGTGGGGTTCAGGCCAACCGGAATGGCGTTGAGTACGGCCGTGCAACCATTTATGTCGCTTACGGCAGCATTATACGTTCCGCTATTGATGCCCGTCAAGGTTGAAGCATTGCTAATGAGCGCGTTACCGGTATCGCGCCAGAAGTATTGAACAGGTAATCGCCCACCCGTGACATTTAAGCTGATTGCCCCACTACCTGGTCGGTAGCAAAGCTGGGTCTGAACAGTGGACGTAAGAGCTAAGTTGTTAACCGGCGACTTGAGGGTGGTTGGTTGTGTTGCCGAACACGAAAACTCATCCGTAACCCGCACGGTATAAAGACCCTCCCCCACACCGGAAAGCGAACTTCCTGTGGTAGGCAGGGGCGCGTTGTTGGCTCCCGTCCAGGCATAGCTAAACGTCCCCGAACCGGAAGGGGTAACCGAAACTTGACCATCGAGTGTTGTGCAACTGGCAGGTTGAACAGTGGCCACTCGTAGGGTTGGGTTTGGCCGTGCCGACACACTGACAACGCCGGTGTTGGTGCAAACGCTTCCGTCGTTGGTGCCGCGAACAGGGTGGGTAGCCGTCAGCGAATAGATCCCCGCTTGCGTAACCGTTATGACTTTGGTGTTCTGTCCTGAACTCCACCGGAATGTATTATAGGACGGAGATCCCAACACGCCAACGGTGGTGCTGCTACCCTGGCAAACAATGGCTTCGGGCGTTACAATAAGCTGATCCGGTTGCCGGAACAGTACATTGGCATCGTCCTTTACCGCACATTCCGGGCTTTCGTTGAACGCATAGGCTGTATAAGTACCATTGCGGGTTGCCTGGAATGTTTTACCCCTACCAACCAATCTACCCGCAAATACCCAGGCGTAATTCTGCGCCGTAACATCAATAGAAAGCGTTGTAGAGAATGGAATACGGCATGGAGTCTGATCGGCCAGCGTAATGCTTTGCGGATACGAGGCTATAGTCAGTGCGTCGGTGGCTGTAACTGTGGTGCATAATTCAGGTGGCGTTGTTGCAGACCCTTTTGTGAACGTTTGTACTGTCAGGATTGCGGTGTAGTTTCCAGGTTTACTGTATATGTGATCTGGAACTGTGGTTGCTGTACCCGAATAGGGCCTCGTTTTATCTCCAAAATCTACTGTGTATTGTTCCTTCAAATCTGGGCAATAGGGTCCGATGGTAAACGTGACAGGCAAACCAACGCATTCGCCCTTGTGACTCAAACCGGCCCCATTGGAAGGTGGCTGGTTGAAGTTCGCAATCTGGTTGGGCAACCCTAACTGACCCGTTTTACCCCCCAATGATTGTCCGTTGAACGTAAACCGCAACGAATCGAGCAGCGTGGCATTGGGGTTTTCAATCACACCCAACGACGACTGACCCGGTATCGACACATAAATCCGTCCGTCGGGGCCAATTTGTAAGGCTCCAAATTGCTGGGTGGTGCTGGTCGCAATTTCCGTTCGGGCCAGCGATAATTGTTCCGGGTCGGTTATGGTCAGGTCATACCGAAGAATATACGACGAGGACGCCGTGCCACTTGCCGGGTCGCCCGTGAGGGTGACGTACAGACTTTTACCATCGGGCGAAAACTCAACCCCGTAGGCTTTGGGTGGGGAAGGCCCAAGGTCAATAGATCGTTTGTATTCCAGTTTGCCCGTTTTGTCGTTGAATGTATACAGTTCAACCGAGTTGTTGGTGCCGGGGTTACCGGGCGAGGGCGGTATGCCCGGCACCATCATGGCAACGGGTCGCTCCACGCCATCGGCCGTGTTGCTGCCGGGGTTGGTGGCCGTTCCCGACGTTCCGGTTGTTGAGGTTCCCGACGATACCGTCGAGCTTTGCGGTGGAGGGCCAAATTTCAGATAGCCTTCGCCCTGAGTGGTTGCTGTTTGCGACTGACTCTGCGCAACAACCACCGTTGTTTGCGTTGGAACGGCGTTTTTAGTCAGGTGTGTGATCCTGAACACATTACTGCCAAAGTCCCGCGTGATAACCCAATAGGTCGAATCCTGCTCATTTTTAACCCCAGCCGACCGTTCGGTGCTAAGGGCGGTGGTGGAGGTACCGGCGACCGGCAGATTGCTCTCGATAATGGCTCCTTTGCCGTCGTTTTTCCGCATATCGACAATGCTGTACGTCAATTGGCGAGTGCCATTGATTTCTGCGGTGGTATACACGTAATATTGGTACTCGCATCCCTGGCAAGTGCCTTTGGGAACAATCAGGGCCGATTGGGTTGAGATCTGACTACCTCCCAACGAGGCTACGGCTGTGGTAATGAGTGGCTTGGACGTGGCCGGGTCAATAATCAGTCGACCATTTGCATCGTATTGAACGGCTCCCATCAGGGTGCCATCTTTATCATATATTTTAACTCCGTCCGTGTAGAACAGAACGTTTCCCTTAGCATCATTGATCGACGATGACCCTTCGATGGTATTTAGTTTTCCGTCGGTCAGCGGGCTTGCCGAACCGCCCTGAAATTCAATACCCGCATTGTTCCCGAAATACCATTTAGACCCCTGTTGTTGAGGCTGATCGGGGCAAACCTTTACTTCTATTTTGTCTTCGTAAGAACAGCCAAAAACGTTGGTTGCTTCAACCGAATAACAACCCGATCCTGTTACGCTCAGTGTTTGCGTAGTTTCTCCTTTGGACGCCCATTCATAGGTCAAACCTGATTGAGGGACATCCGGGTAAGGATTTAACTCAATCGTTTGTCCTTTGCAGATGGTTGAATCTCTGCGCCATTTCTGAAAAGGTTGCGGAGAATTATTGATAGGAACATCAAAGGTGATTGACTCTGGTGGAGTGGCCGTATTTGAAAACGTCCTGGTTACCGTAACCGTTTTTGTACCCGTAGAGGTATACGCATTTTGAACTACGCTGTAGGAGGTCGTGGAAGTGGAGCCACCCGCAGTTGCCGTGCCACTAATTAGGGCATCGTCAAATTTCCAGATCCAGGATTTTACGCCCGGTGTGGCATCCCGGAAAGTAGTTGGTTCTCCTTTGCATTGTTCTCCCCCCCCCAGCGATGGCGGCTGCGCACAGGGGCGACGGACGCTGATGCCCGCAGGCAGATTACTCCCGCCACCTGTTGTTGAGGGGGGGGGAGTTTGGCCCAAAACAGGCCATAGACTGCTCATACCCACTAGGATAAGCAGCAATCCCGGAAACCGAAAATAAATGGATGCGTTGCGCATAAAATCAATTCCTCTCCTCCGAACCAGCACGGCCCTACCTACATAACTACGGAGCGGGACGTTCCGTTAAGTTAAACGAAAACCAGACCGCAAAATTTTATCTAAAACGAATCGCCACGAAACAGATGAAAAAGGCGTATTTTTATCCGTTACATCACCTCTATGCAGGCAATTTGCGCCGTTTACTCAGCGTTTACTTTGAACGGCAAGCTTTTTGTGCTGACAATCACCATCATGACTAAACGTTTCCTTTCGCTGGGGTTTGTGCTGTTGTTGAGCCGGTTAGGCTGGGCACAGGATCCCCAGTTTACGCAGTTCTACGCGGCACCGCTTTACCTCAACCCAGCTTTTGCTGGCTCGGCACTGGCTCCCCGCGTCACCGTTAATTACCGGAATCAATGGCCTTCCGTTGCAAACTACGTCACATCAATGGTTGGTGTCGACCATTATGTCCCCCGTTTTAATAGTGGAATTGGCCTAATGGTTATCAGCGATAACCAGGGGCAGGGGCAGATTCGCTCTACCGAAATTGCCGGGCAATATGCCTATCAGATTCAACTTAACGATGTTTCGGCGGTGCGGCTTGGGTTGCAGGCTTCGTATGTAAACCGAAGCGTGGGATATTTTGGTCTCACATTTGGCGATCAGTTCACCAATCGGGGTTTCATCGACGGCAGCACCAGTATTGATGCCGGTTTGCTGGCGGCAGCGGCCAAAAATAACAAATATGTTGATTTTTCGACGGGAGCACTCTATTATTCCGATTGGGTGTGGTTAGGCGTGTCGGCTCACCATATTAACCGGCCCACCCAGGGGTTTTTTGCTGGCGGTAACAGCCGGCTACCTATCAAAGGCAGCCTTCAGATGGGTGTCCGTATTCCGCTGATGGGTTTTACGGGCCTGGGCGACGAAGACGAACGCGAGATCAGCTTTTCGCCTGTGGTCAACTATAAATTTCAGGGCAAATATGATCAGCTAGACCTGGGAGCTTATTTTACGTATTCTCCGCTGACCGTTGGAGCGTATTATCGGGGGCTTCCCTTCAAAAAATACGATCAGCGGATCAATAACCACGATGCGATGGCTCTTTTAGTTGGGTTTCGGCAAGACAAATTCTCGGTTGGCTACAGTTACGATGCCACCATCTCGACGCTGGGTTTTGCCAGTGGGGGCTCCCACGAAATCTCACTTTCCTACATCTTCGATCCTATCGAGCCAAGCCGCAAGGCGCGGGTTCGGCGGAAAAATCCACAGTTGGCCTGTCCGAAATTTTAGGGGAAGTAGGGTGGACGGCCCTGTCCACTACACTATACCGATAAAAGCAAAACGGCGACTCAGTTGTGAGCCGCCGTTTCTGTGAATGCAATAGGCTTATTGCGAATTACTTAGCTGAGTCAGCAGCCATTGGAGCCATAGCTGAAGAATCAGTAGCCATTGTGCTGTCAGTAGCCATCGACGAAGCGGTTGAGTCCATAGACATAGCCGTTGAGTCCATCGTAGTGGTCTCAGTTGTTTCAGTTTTCTTCTGGCAAGCAGTGGCCAAAGACATCATTGCCATTACGAAAAGGGCAGATTTTGCGAAATTTTTCATGATTGTAAGGTAGTTTGACGTTAACGATAAATACCAACCTTAATACCCTACCGAGAAATAGGTAACCCATGATTCCGGAAAATTTTTAAACTTTTTTTTGGGTTACTATTTCAACACAGCGGTATTAACCAATGAACGTTATTGATGAGGGACACGATTCGGTTGCACTGGACTGACAATGACCTGCTGGAAGGTTTGGAAAACGGATCAGATGCGGCTCTGAATCAGTTGTATAACCGACATTTTCCGATGGTTTTGCAGTTGATTCTGAGCAATAACGGGAGCGAAGACGACGCTAAAGATATTTTTCAGGAAGCGTTGGTTGTGTTGTACGAGCATGTACAGGCCGGTACGTTTGTGTTGAATGCCCAACTTAAAACGTATCTATACTCGGTAAGCAGACGGTTGTGGCTGAAGCAGTTAGCCCGAAAGGGACGCTACAGTACACTTGGCCCCGATGACTTGATGGAATCGGATGCGCTGGTGACTGTGGATAACGATTTGATTGAACATGAACGTCGGGACAGTCAGTTTGACCACATGACCACGTCGCTCGGCAAGCTTGGTGAACCCTGCCGAACGCTGCTCGAAGATTTTTATATTCGCCATTTGTCCATGCAGGATATTACGGAGAAGTTTGGCTATACAAATGCCGACAACGCAAAAACGCAAAAGTACAAGTGCCTGATGCGGTTGAAGAGGCTGTTTTTTAGTGACTACCAGGAGTGAAATGAAATAATGTAAAATGAGCGATTTGCATTACGTTCAGTCTGCTTTTTTCATCATACACTATTTATTAC
>JAJAYX010000651.1 GCA_026785985.1 Rudanella sp.
CTTTGGGCCGGCGGGCGTTAAACGGAATCGCCAGGCCTGCGTAAATATGCGGGGCCAGCCCGTTGTTGGCGAAAATACCAAGCAGGTTGTCAGTGCCACCCATAAAAATCCCCGCTTTAGCATGAATACCAATGGCTACTTTCTGGATCGTCGGGTAATAATAAATTGTACCGGCGAGTTCGCCACCCGGCCCTTGGGATCGGGGGCCAAAGGCCACCACGCTCCCCCGGTTCAGACCGTCGGTAGTGGGCAGGGGTGCATCCGACTTATAGACCATGTTCCCGAACCACGACCGACCCAAAAAAACGTCGAGTTGAACAGACGTTGACCGAGGTAACAGCACCGACATGGCGCGGACATCGGCACCCGTTGCCAATCCAAACTGGGTGATTAGCTGCGACCGGAGTTGATCGGGGCTTTTGTCCATATAATCGGCCTGCCGCAGGGTGCCGCTCCGCCCCGAAGCCGAATAATCGGTCAGTTGATTGTAGTCAATCTGCCCAATATCCAACAGCGAAACACCGATCCTGAACAGATATTTGTTGAGTTCTTCGGCAGCCCGTCGCTTCCCGTCCATGTGGTAGCGATAGAACCGTTGTTTGGGTCTGAACTCATAGGCCGCGCCCAGATCGAAACCCATTCCCTGCCCCGCCGGTGACCCCGTGATCGACTTGCCAAAGGATGCATTCTGAAAAGAGGCAATATCGCTTGTCGTTCCGCTAATGACAGCCCCCGAATAGGGCAGGTTCGTGGCGGTTCCGCCCGCAAACGTAGCCTGACTGCTCAGATTGAACCGGGTTAACCCTCGAACCAGTTTGGCCGTTCCGCCTATTTTCAGGTGGTGGGTGGCAATATCGAGCAACGACACGGCATACGTAAACGCATATTCAGTGTAGCCATCTGCCGCCACATTCAGGTTTTGTTGCCCCGTTGGTGGTGTCTTAAGGGTGCCGTTGATCCAGCGAATCAGATCATAATTTCCTGATAATCCGTAGCCTGCCCGGTAGCGGGTTGTTATGGCCACCGCATGTTTCCGACCAAGTCGCGCCATAATGCCCGGCCCCTGCACCTCTGCCTGACTGACACCTCGTGGTTCGCCCGCCGAAAACAGGTTGGCCCCAAACGGCACCAGAGCCAACGGCAGCGGTTGCCGCGAAAACCCGAAAGCCCCCAACCCAAAACTAAGCTGAAAACTCAGGCGTGAGTCAGCTATTGAACTGGGATTCAAAAAGATACCCTGCGTACCGGCGTAATTGCTCGTTTGGAGCGGAATGAGTGATTGGGCAGTGGCAGAAGCCGAAAGGAGTAATCCGAAGAGAAAAAGACGGGGTTGTTTCATTCTACACAAGGAGGGGGTACAGAAACGAAGATACGGTATTCATCCTCCGCAAGAAGAATTGACTGCCGTATCGGTCGGGAAAGTTAGTTTATGCCACGGCCCGCACCTATCGACCGTAGACATCTTTACGATCTCCAACACGCAACACCTCCACGGTCAAGATACTATCCTCAACCCCATAGATGATGCGATATTCACCGGTACGAACCCGATAAAGATTCTCTTGAACCCTTTCAGTTTTTTGCAGCCTGTAGGTAGGGCGCGGATCGTCGGCCAATTTGAAAATAGTTTCCCGAAGTTGCAGGATGGCACTCACTGGCAGTTTGGACAACTCTTTCTCTGCCGACTTTGAGACAACAACCGTATATTTAGTCATCAGCTAGCTTGGCCTCCAGGATCCGCTCGAACACGATAGTAGCTTCTTCTTTTGGCTCGTCTTTACGACTTTCGGCTTCTATTCCGTCCAGAAAATCCTCTATCTCTTCCCCGTAGGTTTTCAGGTCGATGACAACGGCTGTGCGTATGCCCTTGTCATCAGTCATATAATTGATACCTCTCATTTTTAAGTCATTTTTGTGAATTTACAACTATTCCCTGATTTACGCCACGGCCCGCACAATCAACTGTTGGGCAATGGGCAATTATGTTTCCTCTTCGGGGTAAGGAAACGCGCTTTCGAGCCGGTAGGTAGCCGGGTTGGGCAGGTGCGTGTATCGCCGGATCAAATCGAGTTTGAGGGTTTCAAAGGGGGTGGTCAGCCCCCGCCTAACCCGGTCGATGAACTGAAACCGCACCAGCCGCCCGCCCGGTGCTTCACCCGAATATAGCGTCAGCGTAAACTGGTAAATGGCCGTTTCATAGCCTCGCCGAAAATGAAGAAACAGGTATCCTTCAGCCGGTTTTATGGGTAGCAGGCCCACGGGTTCGAGTGTCAGCGACCCGGCAATATCCTGCCACAATTGCTGACCTTCTGTCAGCATGTGATTAAACCGTGGCAGAGCGAAATCGACAATCGACTCCATTTCGGTCATAAATGGGTCGTCCGTTACCTCGGATTTATACTCGATTCGGGGTGGGGGGCCACTAATTCCAGACACACGCTTGGGAAAGGCGGAGTTAAGCGTACCTTTGCCCCGCCGAAAACGAAGGCTTGCTTCGTAATGGTTGCGCAGTTCGGGAATGTCGGGACATAGTTTCTGGTCATCGAATCGTTGCCGAACCGCCTGTAAATAAGCCAAAACGACATATTTTTTGTATTCGGCATCAATCCAGTCCCGTGTCAGCCAGTCAGCTTCTAATGTTTTCATAGTATAGGTGGACTCGTTGCGATGGGATAATTTATGGCATTAACGCCAAAACACCAACTATTGTACGCCATTTTCTGGCTATCTCCATCAAAAACTTAACACCTTACCCAAAAACGCTTCGTTTGGCGTGTAAGACTGCAATTTTGACAGAGTGACGTAACTGGCACAAGAATTGGGGAACGGGCAGTGTAATACACACAGTGTATAATCTTTTAGTAATAACCTTAATCACATTCCTGTAATGACCACAGCAATGGAAGACGTGAAAGTGAACGTAAAACCACTGGCAGACCGCGTGCTTGTTGAAGCAGCACCCGCAGAAGAAAAAACGGCTTTCGGGATCATCATTCCCGATACCGCCAAAGAAAAACCCCAACGTGGCACCGTAGTAGCCGTTGGCAATGGCAAAAAAGATGAGCCGCTGACAGTTCAGGTAGGCGATACGGTTCTCTACGGCAAATATGCCGGCACAGAGATTACGGTTGAGGGCAAAGAGTATCTCATCATGCGTGAATCCGACATTTTCGCAATCCTGTAAAACAGTGTATGGTTCATAATTTATGGTTCATGGTTCGCACACGTGAATTATAAACCGTAAATCAGAAACGTTTCAAACTTTCAAAAAAATGGCTAAGAAAATACTTTTCGACACCGAAGCCCGCGAGAAAATCAAAAAGGGTGTGGACACCCTTGCCGACGCAGTAAAAGTGACCCTCGGCCCTAAAGGTCGCAACGTTATTCTCGACAAGAAATTTGGCTCACCCGCCATCACCAAAGATGGTGTGACGGTTGCCAAAGAAATCGAATTGAAAGATGCTATGGAAAACATGGGCGCACAGCTCGTGAAAGAAGTAGCGTCTAAAACTGCTGACTCTGCCGGTGACGGTACGACAACGGCAACCGTTCTGGCCCAGTCGATCTATTCAATCGGTGTGAAGAACGTAGCCGCCGGTGCCAATCCAATGGACTTGAAGCGTGGTATTGAGAAAGCGGTTCATGCCGTTGTGAAAAACCTCGCCGAGCAGTCGCAGACCGTTGGTGATGACTTCAGCAAAATCAAGCAGGTAGCAACCATCTCGGCTAACTACGACGACGAAATCGGTTCGATGATCGCCGAAGCCATGCAGAAAGTAGGCAAAGAAGGCGTAATCACGGTTGAAGAAGCGCGTGGCACCGAAACGGAAGTGAAAACCGTGGAGGGTATGCAGTTCGACCGGGGCTATTTGTCGCCCTACTTCGTAACGAACACCGAGAAAATGGAAGTTGAACTGGAGCGTCCGTTCATCCTGATTTCGGAGAAGAAAGTATCGTCGATGAAAGAACTGTTGCCAGTTCTGGAGCAGGTGGCCCAAACAGGTCGTCCGCTGTTGATCATCGCCGAAGATGTTGACGGGGAAGCGCTTGCTACACTGGTTGTAAACAAAATCCGGGGTGCGCTGAAAGTTGCCGCCGTGAAGGCTCCCGGCTTTGGCGACCGTCGGAAGGCTATGCTCGAAGACATCGCGGTGTTGACAGGTGGCACGGTGATCGCCGAAGAACGCGGTTACAAACTCGAAAACGCAACGGCTGATTACCTCGGTCAGTGCGAGAAGTTCATCATCGACAAAGACAACACGACCATTGTGAATGGTGTTGGCGAGAAAACGGAGATCACGGGTCGCGTGAATCAGATTAAAGCCCAAATCGAGAACACAACCTCAGACTACGACCGGGAGAAACTCCAGGAGCGTCTGGCCAAGTTGTCGGGTGGGGTAGCGATTCTCTACATCGGTGCCGCTACTGAAGTAGAAATGAAGGAGAAGAAAGACCGCGTTGACGATGCCCTGCACGCAACCCGTGCTGCCGTTGAAGAAGGTATTGTAACGGGTGGTGGTATCGCTTATATCCGCGCTATTGCGGCACTCGACGCGATCACGCCCGGCAACGAAGTCGAGAAAACGGGTATCAACATCATCCGTCAGGCACTGGAGTCACCCCTCCGCACGATTGTTGCCAACGCCGGTGGCGAAGGTTCAGTGGTGGTGAACAAGGTGAAAGAAGGCGAAGGCGGTTATGGCTACAACGCCAAAACCGACACGTTTGAAGACCTGTTTGCGGCTGGTGTTATCGACCC
>JAJAYX010000652.1 GCA_026785985.1 Rudanella sp.
AAGCCGAACTGTTCGATTGGCTGGCCGACGCAGGAGCCACCCTGCAAGATGCGGGTTTCACCGTAAAACAGGCTGTTTCTGACAACAAACGGTATTTTCTGGGCCATTCGTCCATTAACATTACCATTCGAGAGGGCAACGATTGGTTCGATATTCACGCCAACGTGATCTTCGGGCCGTATGAAATCCCGTTCATTAAACTCCGGTCGATGATTCTGGCCGGGAAACGTGAGTTTTTGTTGCCCAACGGCCAAACCGCCGTGATTCCTGATGCATGGTTCACGCACTATTCTGAACTGCTTTCGTTTGTAGAACACCCCGATGGTATCGACGCTGATTCGTTTGGCACCGATCTGTTGGTACTCCGAAAGCACCATTTGGCTCTTGTGCAGCAATTGGAAGCCGATAGCCTGGCCCAAACGCTGATTAGCCGCCGACTCGAAAACCTGCAGGCATTTGAAGGTATTGAGCAATACCCGCTGCCCAAACACTTCAAAGGCGTGCTGCGTCCGTATCAGCAAGCTGGTTACGACTGGATGAACTTTCTGCGGCAGTTCCGGTTTGGGGGATGCCTCGCCGACGACATGGGCCTAGGCAAAACCGTAATGACCCTGGCGATGCTTCAGGCCCAGAAAGAATCGGCCAGCATGGGCAAAGATGGCCGCGCTGATGCCGCCCGCCCAACGCTGCTCGTGATGCCGACCTCGTTGCTGTATAACTGGGAACTGGAAGCCCGCAAGTTTACCCCTACCCTCCGGGTGATGTCGTACACGGGTACATACCGCGAAAAAAATACGGCCCAATTTGATGGATACGACCTGATTTTGACATCCTACGGCATCGTCAGAATTGACATTGACTTGTTACGAACCTACCGATTCAACTACGTGATTCTGGATGAATCGCAGGCTATTAAAAACCCCTCGTCGCACATTACCAAAGCCGTTATGCATCTCAACTCGGCCAATCGGCTGATTCTGACGGGAACGCCTTTGGAGAACAGCACAATGGATTTATGGAGTCAAATGACGTTTATCAACCCCGGTTTGCTGGGGAGTCAGTCGTTTTTCAGAAATGAGTTCCAGATGCCCATCGAAAAGCGGAACGACGAACAAAAAACGCAACGGCTCTATGGCCTGATTAAGCCCTTTATGCTTCGGCGCAACAAATCGCAGGTAGCCACCGACCTGCCCGCCAAAGTCGAAAGCGTGTTGTTTTGCGAGATGACCACCGATCAGGAGCAGCAATACGAGGAAGCCAAATCGTATTATCGCAACCTGATTCTGGAGCGAATTGAGGAAGATGGCATGGCCAAAACGCACATGGTGGTGTTGCAGGGCCTGACCAAACTTCGCCAGATTGCCAACCACCCCCGCATGATCGACGAGACCTACGAGGGCGATTCGGGTAAGCTGGACGATGTGCTGATGCGACTCGAAATTGCCATGGCCGAAGGGCACAAGATTCTGGTATTCAGTCAGTTTGTGAAGCATTTAACCGTAATTCGGGAATACCTGAAAGAGAAACAGATTCAGTATGCCTACCTGGATGGCTCTACCACCGACCGCCAACGGCAGGTTGAACTGTTCCAGACCGATGATTCGGTGAAGCTCTTTTTAATTTCGCTCAAGGCGGGCGGGCAGGGGCACAACCTCACTGCCGCCGACTACGTGTTTATTCTGGACCCCTGGTGGAACCCCGCCAGCGAGGCTCAGGCCGTGGATCGTGCCCATCGGATTGGCCAGCAAAAGCCGGTGTTTACCTACAAGTTTATCTCGAAAAACACCGTTGAGGAGAAGATTCTGGCCCTGCAACGCTCCAAACAAAAATTGGCCAGCGACCTGATCACCACCGAAGATGGGTTTGTGAAATCGCTGACCAAAGAAGACGTGCTGGCGTTGCTGGAATAGGCCTGTTCTGGCTTCTCCTACAATTTTTCCACAATAAAATCCGTCATCATCTGGTATAAATGCTGGCGGGTGTTGCCGCCGTAGATACCGTGGTTGCGGTTGGGGTAATAGAAAGAGCGGAAAGGTCGTCCGGCGGCTATCAGTGCGTTCACAAACTCAACGGAGTTCTGGAAATGTACATTGTCATCGCCCGTGCCGTGGATGAGCAGGAAGTTGCCCCGCAGTTTGTCGGCATGGGTCACGGGCGAGTTATCGTCATAGCCACCTGGGTTGTCCTGTGGGCGTTTCAAGTAGCGTTCGGTGTAGATGGTGTCATAGAAACGCCAGTTCGTAACGGGTGATACCGAGATGCCCGTTTTGAACACATCGGCACCAAGGGTCATGCAGAGGGCTGTCATGTAACCACCGTAACTCCACCCCCAGATTCCTACTCGGCCTGGATCCACGTAGGGCAGGGTTTTCAGGTATTTGGCCGCGTCGATCTGATCCTGCGTTTCGAGTTTACCCAATTGCCCGTAAGTAACGGTTCGGAAGGCATTGCCACGCCCCCCCGTCCCCCGGTTGTCAACCGACACAATCACGTAGCCTTTCTGGGCCAGCAACTGATACCAGAAATAATCGCGGCTATCCCACTCATTTTTAACGGTTTGCGAACCCGGTCCGCCGTACACGAACATCAAAACCGGGTGGCGTTTGCGGTCGGCCGCTGCCGTGCTGTCGAAGTTGGCCGGGCGAATCATCCAGGCATTTAGTCGCTCGCCCGATGGCGTTGGTACGGTGAAAAACCGCTTGGGCGAAATCTGGTAAAGATTCAGCCGCCGACGTAAATTCTCATTGGTTTCCAGCGTTCTGACGGGTTTAAGATCGGCATTGGCAACCCGGAACAAACTCACCGTCAGGGGCGAGTTCGCAGCCGTGTGCGAAAGC
>JAJAYX010000653.1 GCA_026785985.1 Rudanella sp.
CCCTGACTATCACGGGGTTCTGGCTCTGGTATGGTCCGAGGAGAATGCGGCAGTAATGCAGGAGACCCCAAGTTTTCGTAATTTCGGGCCTTAAATGGCATCATAACGAATGAATATCCAAGATAAAGTACCTTTAACGTCCACGTCTACCTCGCCTGCCGCGCAGGGGTTTTCGTTTCCGGCGGAATGGCTCCCCCACGCGGCCACCTGGTTGAGTTGGCCTCATACCGAGGCTTCGTGGTCGCGGGAGCGGCAGGAGTTGATGTTTCCGGCCTATATCGAGTTCATTAAAACCATTGCGCAGGGCGAACAGGTATGCATTAACGCCCAAAACGAATTGGTGATGCAGGCCGCCAAAATGCGCCTGCTTTTGGCCGGGGCCGACCTGAGTAACATCACCCTTCTGCCCCACCCTACCAACGACTCGTGGTGCCGCGATCACGGTCCGGCTTTCCTGACCAAGCCCGGCACCCACGAGCGCATGATCGTGAACTGGGGCTACAACGCCTGGGGAAACAAATATCCGCCCTATGACCGCGACGACCTGATTCCGGTGCAGATTGCCCATTACCGCAAGCTGCCCTACGTGTCGCCGGGGATTGTAATGGAAGGGGGTTCGGTGGAGTTCAACGGAGCGGGCACGGTGCTGACGAGCCGGGCGTGCTGCTTAACCTGAACCGAAATCCGAGCCTGAATCAGGGCCAAATCGAGCAATATCTGGCTGATTATTACGGTATTCAGCAGGTGCTTTGGGTAGAAGATGGCATCGTGGGCGACGACACCGACGGCCACATTGACGATACGGTTCGGTTTGTGAACGAGGATACGGTGATTGCGGCCATCGAACCCAATAAAAATGAAGTGAACTACGCCCCGTTGCAGGAAATTCACCATGAACTCCGGCAAATGCGCCTGCTCAACGGTAAGCAACTAACCATTGTGGAACTGCCCATGCCCGACCCCGTCGAGAGCGATGGTTTACGGTTGCCCGCTTCCTACGCCAACTTCTACATTGCCAATGCCGCCGTGATCGTCCCCACGTTCCGCTGCGCCAACGACCAACGGGCACTCGACCTCATTGGGCAGTGCTTCCCCGACCGTCCGGTTGTCGGCATCGACTCCACCGACATTGTCTGGGGCCTGGGGAGTTTTCATTGTTTAAGCCAACAGGAGCCACGTTAAAAACCAATAAACTTTCCCCAGTTCGTCGCTAAAAATGGGGTATCTTCGTTGTTTCTAACGTACCAATGCCATTTGCCCCAACACAGAACTATGTCTTCATTGACTTTGCATACACCAAATCGGTTCCAATTTCTTGCCCTGACAACCTTATTGCTGGCCGGTTTTTCGGGTTGCAAGACCGCGACAACAACGGTGCAGCAACCGGCCCCGGCCCAACCCGTGATCCTGACCCTCGGTGAGCGGGTCTTTTCGACCGACGATTTTTTTCAGTCGTTCACCAAAAACCAGACGAACGGCGACTCGGCGCAACGCACGGATATTAAGGAGTATTTCGACCTCTACACCAACATGAAACTGAAGGTGTTGGCAGCCGAATCAGTCGGAAACGACACCACCGAGGGGTTCCGGGAGGAAATGACCACCTACCGGAAGCAATTGGCTCAGAACTACTTAATGGATAAATCGGCTATTGAAGTGTTGGCTAATGAAGCCCATCAGCGGATGCAACAGGAGGTCAATGCCTCCCATATCCTGATTTCCGTGGCCGATGAAGCCCTACCTGCCGACACCCTGAAAGCTTACGAAGAAGCCCTCGCCATTCAGAAGCGGGCGTTGGCTGGTGAAGACTTTGCAACCCTCGCCGGGCAATTTTCCAAAGACGCAAACAGCGCAGCCAAAGGAGGGAATTTGGGTTATTTCACGGCCTTTGCCACGGTCTATCCGGTTGAAACAGCGGCTTACACCACCCCCGTTGGCGGCATTTCAGCTCCGATCCGAACCCGCTTTGGTTACCACATTATCAACGTGAATGACCGTCGGTCGAGTCGGGGAAAAGTGCAGGTAGCTCATATTCTGCTCCGCTTGAGTCCGTCGGCAGACCCCGCCGGGCAACAGGCTCTGAAAGCCCGCATCGACGCGGTTTATGACCGGCTCCAGAAAGGCGAATCCTTCGAGATGCTCGTTCGGGAAACCTCCGACGATGCCACCTCGCGCAACAACGGCGGCATTTTGCCCATGTTCGAGACGGGCCGCAATGTGCCTGCTTTTGAAGACGCTGCCTTTGCCCTGACCACGCCCGGCAGCTATTCCAAACCAATTCAGACTAACTACGGCTGGCATATCCTGAAACTCGTTGCCCGCAAACCCATTGAATCCTATACTGAACTAGCCCCGGCCCTCCGGCAAAAGGTGGTGACAGATACCCGCGCCGAAGCCTTACGGCAGGCTTCCGACAAGCGGTTACGCCGGGAGTATGCCATCACCGAAAACAAAAACACCCTCGCTGCGGTGCTGGCCAAAGCCGACAGTAATCTGGTGCAGGGAAAGTGGAAAGCTGTTTCGATAAGTGATGCCGACTTGCTCAATAAATCGCTTTTTTCTGCTGGTAACCAAGCCTTTACAGTGCAGCAATTCGCGCAATATGCCCAGCAGAAACAAACACCCCGGCAACCCGGAGCCGCACCCGTGGTGGTGATGCAACGCCTGTATAACCGCTTTGTAGGCGACCAGTTGATGACCATAGAAGAGCAAAATCTCGACCGGAAATCACCGGAGTTTCGGGCATTGCTGACCGAGATTCGCGATGGAGTACTGCTGTCGGAGATGATGGAACAGAACGTTTGGGAACGCTCTATGACCGACTCGACCGGCCAGAAAAAACACTACGAAGCCAACAAAGATCGGTACAAACAACCCGAACGCGCCGTGGCCGTTATTGTTGAAGCAGCGAATGAAAACGTGCTGAAACAGGTGAACGAGATGCTCAAAACCAGTCCCTATCAACTCCGCCGGGCCGGGGCATCCGTTACCTTTGGCCCCGGCGAAACGGCTATTCCGGCCAATCAGCGCGATAACATGTACCAACTGTTAGTGACGATGGTCCGCAACCCCGATTATCTGGTGGAAGTATCGGGCGCCCATGCCGCTGGCGAAGCGGACTCGGTTTCGGCAGGGCGCATCCGGTCGGTGGTCAACTCGCTCACCCGCAGTGGCATTGCGCTGACCCGAATTATGGAGAAAGACAACAAATCGTTTGGTCATGCAACGAACCCCCAACAGGTGACGTTTCAATTTTTCTCGACCAGTAAACAAGACGTAGCTAAGGCGATTAATGCCGCCAAACCCAATTTAGTAACCATCACCGAGGGAATTTTCACCCGTGGCATCAACGCCTATCTGGACGCTTTTCCCTGGAAACCCACAACCACCACCACGCCCGATGGCAACAAGATTGTGCAGACCACCGTACTTCGGGTTGAGCCACCCCGCCTGAAAACATTTAACGAAGCGCGGGGAACGGTCATCAACGAATACCAGGCAATTCTGGAAAAACAGTGGTTAGCCACCCTCCGCCAACGCTACCCTGTGAAAGTGAACGATGCCCAAATGCGGAAGTTGATGAAATAGAGAGTAATTCTTAACAATATTTAAGCACCTGCCTACGTCGAAAAACAGGCAGATGGCGTTATTTTTGTAGCAGAGCCGATAATGGCTCTTTTTGATTGCATGAGAAAGACACTGATTCATACATTTTTTGTGGCTTGTTGCTTGCTGATGTCCGGTATAGCCTTCGGGCAGGGACAAGGTATCAGCCTGAACAAAGTCATTGCCAAGATCGACAATTACTACGTGCTTCGGTCTGATCTGGAGGAAACGCTACAGTCGTATGCCGGGCAAAATCAGCCTGCACCGCCGAAATGCCAGGTATTGGAGAGCCTGGTAATCAACAAAATGATGCTGGCAAAAGCCGAAATCGACTCGGTGGTGGTTGACGATAAGACGGTTGACGTTCAGTTGGATAGCCGTATGTCGTATATGGTGCAGCAGTTTGGCTCGGAAAAAAACATTGTGGAGGCCTATGGCAAAAGCCTTGAACTGCTCAAAAG
>JAJAYX010000654.1 GCA_026785985.1 Rudanella sp.
GCGTACGCTGACTTACGCATTAGTTAACCTGTATTGTGGAGTTTTCTTGGATTTAAACGGGAAGGTATATACGTTTAAAGGCTCCATTTTCTAAATAAATTCATCTATCAAGCTTTGTAGTTTGACAAGCCCATGAGCAATTACTCAATCAAAGATTTAGAACAGCTATCGGGTATCAAAGCGCACACATTACGCATTTGGGAGCAACGATATAACATTATATCGCCAAAACGGACCAACACAAATATCCGTACCTACGATGATCAAGACCTTAAACTGGTTCTGAATATCTCATTACTCAAGGATCACGGCTATAAAATCTCGGAGATTTCGCGCCTTTCCGTAGAGGAAATGTACCGTGAAGTCATCAAGATTTCAGACTGTCAACTCAACTATCCCGATCAAATCCACGCTTTGACGATCTCGATGATTGACCTCGACGAGGATCGATTTGAGAAGATTATCAGCACCAATATTCTGCAATTTGGCTTCGAAAACACGATGATTCACATCATTTATCCGTTTTTGAGCCGTATTGGCACCCTTTGGATAACGGGGTCTGTTGGTCCGGCACAGGAGCATTTTATCACCAACCTGATCCGCCAAAAAATTATTGTGGCCATAGATGGGCAGGTGAGCAAGCAACGACCCGACAGCAAAAAGTACATGCTATTCCTGCCCGAAGGTGAGTTGCACGAAATCAGCCTGTTGTTTGCAAACTACATTATCCTGGCGCGTTATAATAAAGTAATTTACCTGGGTCAGAGCCTCCCATTCAACGAGTTGGTTTTCGCTTATAATATTCACAAACCCGACTATGTGTTCTCGGTCATTACGTCGGTTCCATCGAACAGCGATGTTCAACCTTTTGTAAACAAACTGATGAAAACCTTCCCCGAAAGCCACATTCTTCTGACGGGTTACCGAGTGGTTGGGCAGGATATTCAAACGGACGATAATGCCACGATCATCAACAACATTGAGGATTTGATCAGACTTGCCGGGTCATAAGAACAGGTTAGGATACCCCAATTGCCTTTCATAGCCACATTTAACTGACCACATTGATTGCTTCACCCCTCTGAAAAGCCTTAAAGTTTTCTACCACTGCCGCCAGAAGTCGCCCACGGGCTTCAAAACTGGCCCAGGCAATGTGGGGGGTGATTATACAATTTCGAGCATTCAGCAAGGGATTCGCGTTGGTTGGGGGTTCTGTGCTTAACACGTCGATACCCGCCCCCGCCAAAACACCTTTGTTAAGCGCGTCGGCCAAATCAGCTTCCTGAATAAGTCCGCCCCGGCTGGTGTTGATCAAAAACGACGTTGGTTTCATGGTTGCCAGCAAGTCGCGGTTCACAAACGCCCGGTTTTCGGGGGTCATCGGGCAATGCAGCGACACCACATCGCTCTCGGCAAACAGCGTTGGCAAGTCCACAAAACGAACACCCGGCGTAGGGTCGGTGTAGCGTTTATGGGCCAACACGCTCATTCCCATTGCCCGGCCAATGTCGCCCACTTTGCGGCCAATATCGCCATAACCAACCAGCCCCAGCGTTTTGCCTGCCAACTCGATTAGGGGCGATTGCCAGTAGCAAAAATCCGGCGACCGTTCCCAATCCCCGGCATGAACGCTCTGGTTGTGCCGACCCACCTGCAGAGCCAGTTCGAGCAAGAGCGCAAAAGTGAGTTGGGCCACCGAATCGGAGCCATAGCCGCGCACGTTCGTAACCACAATACCCCGTTCGCGGGCGGCTGCCACATCGACAATATCATAGCCCGTAGCTGTGATGCCAACATACTGCAAATGAGGCAATTGCGCCATCGTTTCGCGGCTCAATTTGACTTTATTGACCAAAAGAATCTCGGCATTTTTCGCCCGCTCAACGATCTCATCGGGGCTGGTGCGGTCATAAAACGTCACCTCTCCGAGGGCCATGAGGGGTACCCAATCAAGGTCGCCGGGGTTAAGTGTGTGCGCGTCAAGGTAAACGATGTGCATGAGGGAATAGATGTTAAATTTGCAATTATTGACCTGATCCAACTAACCAACAATGGAGTTTACCAAATACCTTTCTGTAATTCTTGCCAGTACCATAAAATTCATTGGGGGGCCATTGACGGGCCTTGCCTTTCGGCTTGGCTGGGTCGAAACGGCGGTTTGCACCGTTATTGGCACGATGGTTAGCGTCATCGCTGTGGCATTTGCCGGGGAAGTGTTACTCCGACTAAGTCAGCGGTTCCGCAAAACGCCCCCCCGCCGGTTCACTCGCCGAACGCGCATGGCTGTCCGAATCTGGCAGCGGTCGGGCATGGCCGGGATCGCTTTTCTAACTCCCTTACTTCTGACCCCCATTGGCGGCACGGCTCTTGCCATATCGTTCAACGTCAGGCGGTTCAAACTAATTGGCTACATGCTCATCAGTGCGGTATTCTGGGCCTTCATCCAGACCATGCTCGTGTATCAGTTGCCAGGACTTTTTTAACTCTTAACTATCGACTCACTGTTGCCACAGGTTTGCCACTCGCTGGTTTCTTGTTGAAGTCGCCACGAGCGAAGAATTTTTCGATGAAGCAATACATCAGGATAAAGAAATAGCGGCTACCCATCTCTTTTATTTTCAGTTTCGATTCGCCGTATTTCCGGTTTGTCCAACTGTTAGGCACCACTTCGTAGCTGTAGCCCCGAACCATTGCTTTCAACGGCAGTTCGATGGTCAGGTTAAAATGAGGGGACAAAAACGGTTTCACGCCTTCGATGGTCTCGCGCTTGTAAAGTTTGAAAGCGTTGGTGGTGTCATTGTACTTAATGCCCATCACCAGTTTAACGATAAAGTTAGCCACCCGGTTAATGATTTTTTTCACCTGTGGGTAGTCGATCACTTTGCCCCCTTTCTCCCAACGCGAACCAAACACCGCGTCGGCATCAGTTTCGAGCATTTTGTGATAAAACTTGACTAAATCTTCGGGGTCGTCAGACATGTCAGCCATAAAAACGGCCACACAGTCGCCTGTGAAGCGTTCCAAGCCATAACGAACCGCATAGCCAAACCCATTTGGGCCGGGGTTTGTGTAGTAAACGAGGGTCGGAATTTCCGCTTTCAGCCCTTCCAGTACACCCGCTGTGTTGTCTTTCGAGTTGTCGTTTGTGACGCAAATCTCGTGCGGAACTCCATGTTTGGCCAGTGTTTCATACAACGACCGCAGCGTGTGCGAAATAGATTCCTCTTCGTTGTAGGCCGGAATAACGACGCTTAGTTTCATAATTTTCAGAAGTGAGGAGTGAGGACGATCGGCCCGTCCTCACTCCTAATTACTCAAATCTTATAGGACAACAGCCGAATTGAACTATATGCTTTTAGAAGTGGTGCCGGAACAACGTAATCCCGAACAACATCCTTGATTATGCGATTGTCAGGTTGCGCCATGTACAGGTATTTGAGCGCGTAGAAAGCCCGACGAAAATAACTCTGTTTATATTGTTTCGCATCAAGCATCAGCCGGTAATAACGGGCAATATTCTTGCGAAGTACGCGGTCGTATTTAAAATCGAGTTCGCGGTTAATGTTGCTGTACATCTGAATCCGGTTCCGTAAAAACTGCTCATCCCACTCATAATCGTGGAAACTTGCCCCGGCTCGGTTCTTCCGATACACCGACATCACATCGGGAATATAGCCGATTGGTCCCATTTTAGCTTTCAGAATCAGCCGGGGAATATCGCCACTGCTCGACTCCCGAAACCAGGCCGGGTATTCCTTAATGCTGTTGCGGTACACGGTGCTCGATGTAGCCATGAACCAGATTTCCTGTTCACCCACAAGGTCATCAAGGGTGTAGTAGGTTTTCATATCAGGCCCATTGAGTAGATAGGACGGAGAGCCATCTTCGTAAATAATCTCCGCATTATGAAACACCGCCTGGCATTGGGGATTGGCATCCAGAAAATCGACCTGTTTCTGCAGCTTGGCTGGGTTCGTCCAATAATCGTCGCCGTCCATCAGTGCATAATACTCCCCTTGGGTCAACTTGAGCGTTTCGAGGAAATTGATGCCCCCGTTTTTACCCATGTTGCGCGGGTGCAACACCCCAATTACTTTGCCCGGATGCCGCCGTTCATATTCCTGAATAATTTCGCGCGTACCATCCGACGAAAAATCATCCCCCACCAATATTTCAAATGGGAAATTCGTCACCTGGGCCAACGCACTGTCGATGGCTTTGCGGATGAAGTTTTTCTGGTTGTACGTTATAATCGTGACGCTGACTTTCATAGGGAAGAGGAAGAGGAGGAAGGGGGGAAAGACAAGAAAGGGAGTCAACGGTCTGTTTCTCCTTTCTTCCCCTTCCCCCTTTCTCCCTTTACTACACTACTGCCTGTTTAATTTGTTCTTTCCAGCCTTGTGGCTCTTTGTCTTCGGCGGGTTTTCCCCAAGGATCGTAGAATGGCAAAATAGCCACCCAACGGCCACGCGGATCGTCCCAGCTAAAGCGGTCGGCAAAACTCGACGGCGACACCCAGTGGGGCAGATCGTAGCGGAACAGAATCATGTCGCCCACATCCTGATAGCCCTCTGTTTCCACAATATGGTCGTTGATCACGTAGCCCGTGCCGCCCGAATGGTAGTCTTTACCGAATTGATTCAGGGCGAGGATAGTGCCTACTTTCTGCGGGTTAAGCAGGTGCCAGTGCCGCCCAAAAAAGCTGCCGCCCAGCGGATAATGCGTTATCTGAGGGTGGAAATACGGTTGTCCTTTGCGGATACCGAACTCCTCGTTGTTGCCTGTCAGGGCATTCCAAAACTGCCGAACCGGGTTGAAAACCGCCAGAAATGTCTCACGGGTTTGTTCGTCTAAATCCAGAATGGCATCGAATGTATGGTCGTGGAAAAGTTGCGGAGCCTTCTGAATTTTGGCCATGAGCAACCGCTGCTTGTGCTGATTATTATCGAATGGATCGGGGGCGTCGGCAAGGGGCGTTTTTTCGGCCCAGGCCCGCGTTGCGTCGATCATGTTCTGAAGCATGTCGGCGGGGATGCCCGTTTTCACAACCACGATGTTCGGCTCATTCACGAGCTTCATCACCTCTTCTGCCGGAATTTCGGGGACAATCTGCCCGTTTTTGAACTCGGCATTTACTTTGATCAGGTATTTTGCTACTTCCTGCATACTGTTCTGTGTCGATTTATGACAAAATAGACCCTCGATTACCGGAAAACCAAACAAACGACTCAGACCTTAGCCAACGGAAACTGGTTGAACAGCATAGCCAAATCCCGATGCACCAAAGCCATTTCCATTATAGAACATAACCCACTGATCTTTGTTTTGTGCAATATGGCAATAATCCATCATCAGTGAGTCCCACCCGTCAACCGAGCGTTCAATCCCCGCTTTTTCATCCTGCCGCTCCCACGTGAGGCCATCTTTCGATTCAGCATAGCCAATTCGGTAACTCTGGCTCACGTCGGTTCGGTAGTTTACGGAGTTGCGATAGGAGAAGTACATTTTATAAATCCCGTTTTCTTTATAAACCGTTGGCCTTCCAATCGCGTCCGTAAACTCATCGTATCCAACACATACCTGCCCCGTCCGGTTCCAGTGAATACCATCCGTTGATTCAGCGTATTTCACATCGTAGAACGGTTCGGGGTGGTTGTTGATGACCTCAATTTTGGTGCAGGACAAATACCACATCCGCCAGCGAACGCTGCCATCGGGTTGCTCTTCGCGCATCACGCAGGGTTGCGCCACCCATACCTGATCGAATATATAACGATCCAGTAGCGGCCCATCGAACGCCCGCTGAAAGGTCAGTCCTGCGTCTCGACTGATCGCCAGGCCAATGCCGAGTCGGTAGAACGTGGTTTCGCTTTTGTTCCAACCCGTGTAGTAGAGCCAGATATCGGTGCCACCCTGCTCATTTGGAACGGGTAAAAACCAGGAGGGCATGGTGCCGGTTTCATCGAACATGCCCACCGCGCCTTTGCTCAGACTTGGCTTGTTATGTACATATAGCACGTTTGTTAAATCGTTTGCATCCAGTTCCACAAACGAGGTTGACGACGCGCTATTTTCGTCGCGGGTGGCGAAATAAACCCGAAGCCGGTCGTTGTCTAAAGGGTAGCCAAAAGGCACCTGCGCATGGGTGCGGCTGAACGGCTGTGATCCGTCGGGCTTGAAAATAACTCCTTTTTTAGTCCACATAAGGCGAATGACGAATGGTGAATGAGATATGGTGAATAGTCCTCTGCCTGTTCACCAGACCTCATTCATCATTCATCGTTTATCATTCATCATTTCGATTCTATCTTTCCGCACATACAATCGGGCATCGTTAAATAGTCCCATGTATTGATAGTGAGCCTTTACAAAGACACCGAGCGGTTTAATAATTTCGTGTCCCTGTGTTTTGCGGTTCACAATCCAATGGCTTTCATTTCCCACTGCATCAACAAAAACGGGCGGAACGGTTCGCACAAAGTTGTTCAGATAGCGTTTCTGATACACGGGTGTCATTGAACTTTCAAAAACGCATCGCTCCGAATGGTTTTCTGCCGTTCCC
>JAJAYX010000655.1 GCA_026785985.1 Rudanella sp.
ACCGGCATTATTTTCATTGACGAAATCGACAAGATTGCTTCAAACCGGAGCAATGGGTCAGGTGGTGGGGCCGATGTGAGCCGCGAGGGGGTTCAGCGCGACCTGTTGCCCATTGTGGAAGGCAGCGCGGTGAACACTAAATACGGCACCATCCACACCGACCATATTTTGTTCGTGGCAGCCGGGGCGTTCCACGTCTCGAAGCCCAGTGACCTGATTCCCGAACTTCAGGGCCGTTTCCCCATTCGGGTGGAGTTGCAAAGCCTGTCGGAAGATGACTTCTACCAGATTCTGAAAGAGCCGAAAAACGCCCTCACCTAGCAATATGTGGCGATGATGGCCGCCGAGGAGGTAATCCTGACGTTTGATGACGATGCACTGCGCGAGATGGCCCACATTGCGTTTCTGGTCAATTCGGAGGTTGAAAATATCGGAGCGCGTCGTTTGCAGACCGTTCTGAGCCACCTGCTTAACGATTTTATGTTCGATATTCCCGACGTGATTGGAGCCAATTCGCAGGTGGTGGTCACGAAGGCGTTGGTGAACGAAAAACTGGACGAGCTGGTAAAGAACCGCGATTTGAGCCAGTTTATTTTGTAACACCGTCCCCTGGCCGGTGGCGACGGTACAGCGCACGAACCGTTGAGAAGTGGACTCGACAGGCGGGATGGTATTATGACGTTCCGTCATCACCGGCCAGAGGTCAGTGCCACAAGCGACTTCACGGCCCGGTTCACGTCATCCCGCTTGGTGTCGGGCAAATCGAACCGGTTGAAGGGTTGTAGTTCAAGCACGAACGTCAGGTCAATTTGGTCGTCGACGGGTGTGAAGAGTTTATAGCCGATTACACGCACGGGCATTAGTCCGTGCTTTTTTTTGTAAGTTATCAGCCAGATTCCCACTGCCATTTCGACCTGTTCGGGCAAAATGCCCTCAGCGGGAACAAAGCGAACATAGGCATAACTCCGGTCGACAAGCGTCTGCTCATGGAGGCCGAAATGCCCTTCGCAACTCGAAAAGGTTCGAACCAAACCCGTTGCGTTGAGGGCTTCAACAAGGGGAAGGATGCCGGGTTCTACGGGGGACATTGGAGTGAGGTTGTTCAATTGGAAATCAGGGCGACCAGGTAAACCTCAAACCCCAACTGGCGATTTTCGATACTCCGACGGAGTCTTGCCGGTGTGCTGCTTGAAGAAGGTGGTGAAGTAAGCCGGCGAACTGAAGCCGGTGGCATCGGCGATTTCGGACATCGGGTTGTTGGTTTCCCGGAGCAGGTGTTTAGCCCGTTTCAAGCGGATCTGGGTTAGGTAATCCATTACGTTCATGTCGAGAAGGGCCTGCACTTTCCGGTATAGTTGGACGCGGGAAAGACCCATCTCACGGCTCAATTTCTCCACCCCAAAATCGGAGTCGGCCAGATTCTGTTCTGTAAGGGCCGTTAGCTGATTCAGGAATTTTTTGTCCTGCCGGTTGCCACCCGTCTCCGACTGCGACAGGAAGTCCGAGGCATACCGGCGCTGCCATTTTTCGCGATTCGCCAGCGTGGTGCGGAGGGTTTCCAGCAGGTAAGCCGTGTTGAAGGGTTTGGTCATGTAGGCATCGGCCCCTACCCGGGTGCCCTCAATTCGTTGCTCCATTTGTCCTCTTGCCGTCAGCAAAATAACCGGAATGTGCGAGGTGCGAAGGTCTGATTTTACCCGTCGAGTCAGTTGCAGACCATCGAGGCCGGGCAACATAATATCGCTGATGATCAGGTCGGGAATGATTTCTAACGCCCGTTCCCAACCTTGCTCGCCAGTGGGTTCGGCTGCCACATCAAACTCGCCCTGTAGGCGTGTAGTAAGAAAAGCCCGCAGGTCGTCGTTATCTTCGACCACCAGAATAGTACCTGCGTGTTTGCCAGAGAGTGCAACGGGTTCGGTCACGTCTTCGTCGATGTCGAGAATGGTTCGTTGCCGGGTTGGGGAGCCGGTTTTTTCTTCCGGTGCCAGGTGCGCATCGCCCAGCGGCAACAGAATCGTGAAGGTGGTGCCCTTGCCTTGTTCAGAGGCTACGCTGATCTCGCCCAGATGCAGTTGAATAAACTCCATCGAGAGAGCCAATCCCAGTCCTTTAGAGAGGTTAAATGGTTTGGCACCGCTGAAAAACAAATCGAACGCATGAGCCTGCTCGTCGGGAGACATGCCTTCACCATTATCGTCTACCTCAATGCATACCTGCTCGCCCTGCACCGCTAACCGCACGTGAATCAGACCGTTTTTTTGGGTGTATTTAAACGCATTTGACAGCAGATTAACGATCACTTTGTCCAGCTTTTCAGTATCGAACCAAATCGGTATGTTGGTTTTGGTGGGCAAAAACTGTAGGTCGATACGCTGCTTGTCGGCTTTTTGTCTGAAATCCTGGACAATGTCCTGAATGAAGGCAACCAGATTCTGTTCTGAGGTATGAAGGCGTTGCTTCCCGGCATCCGTCTTGCGTAGGTCCAGCATCTGATCCACCAGCCGCAGCAAGCGGTATGAGTTCTTTTGCACCAGCAACAAATTGCTTCTTAGATCGTGCGGATTGACACTTTTTTTGCTCAACAAATCCTCGGTCGGGGTCAGAATCAGGCCCAGGGGGGTGTTGAATTCGTGAGATATGTACGAATAAAACCGCAGTTTTTCTTCGGTAGCCAGTCGTGCCTGTGCCGAAACAGCCTCAATCTGATTTTTCTGGTTCAGAATTTCTTCGTTCTGATGTTCGAGGGTTCGGTAGGCAGTTTGTTTGGTGTAATACAGATATAGGGCATACATCCCCAGCACCATCATAATCAACAGGCTGGCCACTGTCAGGTAAAGCGTGTCGCGCTGGGAGGTATAGGTGCGCGAAAGTTCGTTGATGCGCTGACTTTGTTTTTCAATGTCGGCCTGCTGATTCAGGAGTTTATCGCTTTGGGCCTTCAGTGCGTGAATGTTCGAGGCATCGACCTGGATGGAGTTCAGAATTTGTTCGCGCTCCACGGCTTTTCCCTCCAGAATCCGGGTCGCTGTTTTAATGGCCTCTTCGCCCCCGGTCGGATACAGGAAACTGGCCGTCAGCATGCCGTTTGTGATCGCCTGCATACCCGCCGAAGGGCCTGGCAGCGCGTCGATTCCCACAAAATCGACCTTATCCTGCAAGCCGTTTTGCCTGAAAACCTGGTAGGCACCGAGAGCCATTACATCGTTGTGAGCGAAAACCAAATCGGTTTCTTTGAGGTCATTAAACATCGAAGACACCATTCGGCCCACGGTATCCTGCTCCCACTGACCGTTTATCTCCTTCACAATCTGAATGGCAGGGAATTTCTTTAGCGCTTCCCGTAGCCCCCGGTCCCGGTCCTGAGCAGGCGACGAACTGGGTAGTCCCCAAATTTCAACCACGCGCCCCCGGCCATTCAGGCGATTTCCAATAAAGGCCCCGGCCAACCGACCAATTTGAACATTGTCGCCCCCAATATAGGCATTGTAAGATTTGGTGTCGATTTTTCGATCAAGCAGAATAACCGGAATGCCTTTTTGGTAAACGGCCTCGATTATTTTGGTAAACGGCTCTTTCTCGTTGGGCGAAATAATGAGCAAGTCAATTCCCTTGTCCATCAACGACTGCACCTGGCTAATTTGCCGGGCGGTGCTGTTGCTGGCATCTTCGTAGAGGAGGGAATAAGCCGGATGAAACGCAAGTTCGCGCTTCATGTCGTTGAGCATTGCCCTTCGCCACGCATCGGCACCAGTACATTGCGAAAACCCAATCCGGTATGTTTTGCCATGCTGTGGGGTCGGTTGACAGGCCAATAGCAGTAAACCTGCGACAAGCGACCAATAGATACTGACCGTTTTAAACATGGTTGAATACAAATCAAAACAAGGCTGAAAGGGCCAAATCGGTATTGTTCAAAGTTAAGTTAGAATTAATTCAATAGCCAACCCCACTTCCAATTTCATGGCCCCGACTTTCCGCTCCTCTCTTCCTTTTTCCCTTTCTTCCCTGTATTACCTTTGCTCCCGAATCACAACCAGTATAGCTTGACGACCGTACACCTAAATCCGCCCAATGGCCCCGTTCGGGCTACCATTCCGTTAGCTTCTTCCAAAAGCGAAAGCAACCGCGCACTTATTATCAATGCGCTCACCGGTTTTAAAGGAGAGGTGCAGAATCTGGCTTCAGCCCGCGATACCCAAACCATGATCCGGCTGCTCAAGTCCAGCGATGAGACTGCCGATGTGCTGGATGCCGGAACGACTATGCGGTTCCTGACGGCTTACTTTGCCGCCACCGGGCAACAAAAAATCCTGACCGGCATCCCACGCATGTGCGAACGGCCTATTGGTCTGCTTGTTGAAGCATTACGTGCGTTGGGGGCCGATATTACCTATCTGAAAAATGACGGATACCCTCCACTCCGTATCAACGGATTTGTCTATAGTGGGGCCACAAGGATTGCTATTCGGGGTGATGTGAGCAGCCAGTATATTTCGGCCCTGTTGATGATTGCCCCAACGCTGCCCACCGGCCTGACCATTGAGCTGACGGGGGAAATTGGCTCTCGGCCCTACATCGAAATGACCATTGAGCAGATGCGCCATTTCGGGGCCAGCATCGAAACCGACTGGACCGCCCAAACCCTCACCGTTGCCCCCCAACCCTACACCCCAACCACATTTGCCGTAGAGTCCGATTGGTCGGGGGCGAGTTATTGGTATAGCGTGGTGGCTCTTGCCGAAGAAGGTAGCGAGCTGGAATTGCTGGGCCAGAAATCGCATTCGTTGCAGGGAGATAGTGCCATTGCAGCCATTATGCGGGCGTTAGGGGTGGAAAGCACCTTTACAGAACGGGGTGTTATTTTGACCAAAATTCCTGCCCAATCGTCGCTCACCCAGGACTATACGGGTTGCCCCGATCTGGCCCAAACCGTGGTGGTGTGCGCTGCCATGAAAGGTATTCCGCATACGCTGACGGGTATCGAAAGCCTGAAAATTAAAGAAACCGACAGGGTGCTGGCCTTACAAACCGAACTGAAAAAAGTGGGTGCCGAGTTGGTCGAAACCGAACCCAACACCCGCTACGAAGTTCGCCCGCTCAACCCTAAACCCCAGGCCCCAAGCCCCCCGTCTATTCATACCTACGACGATCACCGCATGGCAATGGCTTTTGCACCAGTGGCTATGTGTCAGCCGGTTATCATCGAAGAACCGGGAGTGGTCGCCAAATCGTATCCCTCGTTTTGGGATGATTTTCGGTTAGTGGCCAGCGTGGAGTTTTAGTTGGCCGCGAGGCTCACCAGACTCCATTTAAGGCCGTTCTTTTTGTTGGCATTCCGCACTTCATAGGCTACCAGCAACTGATTATCGAGCACTAGCGCACTTGGATTGATGCCGTTAGTGGAACCGTTCAGCCAGTTGATGGCTGAGGCTTTGTCGCCGTTGATGGTACGATACGCAATTTGAGGGCTGTTTCCGTTGGTTTGATCCCACAGAAAAACGGCCTTCTGATTCTGCGTGGCTACATAGCCATTACGGGCGGTGGGATCGTTGGCCAGCACCAGCCGTTTGCCGTCCTGCGTCACCAGCCGGATACCTTTGTCGGCCTCCGTACCCGAAAACCAGGTAATCAGATTACTTTTGCCGTAGGTAGTCGATGCCGCACCGCTGTGGGGGCAACCCGCAATTTTCCAGTTATCCGTAAACAGGATTTGGGGTCTAGAGAAGGTCAGACCGTTGTCGGTGGAGGTCATGTTGGCCATGTCGCGCACATCGTCGTTATTGTCGCGATAATACACCTGGAGGGCATCGTTGGCATCGACCAGCAAACTGACGTTACAACAGTCGCAAACCACCTCGTCAATTATTCGTTCGGGTTGGAATACACCGTTTTTGGTCAGCACGAGCCGCAAATTCCGCTCTTCGTGCTTCGTACTCCCGGCCACATCTTTCAGGTAAGCCACCGCCAGTTCATCGTTGGGCAACATCACCGCATCGAAAAAGCCGCGCACACAGGGGGTCAGGTCTGAATCCACTGGTTTCGGTGCTGACCAGGTCATGCCCTTGTCCGTCGACGAAGTGGCCATTACCTGAAGAGTCCTCTTGCCGTCTACATCGGCACGATTCGAGAACACAGCCACCATTGAGCCATCTTTTTTAAACATCACTTTTGGACGCATCAACCGGCTGCCACTCACGCCCGATCCGGCATAAACAATCTGTTTTGGCGAGAATGTTTTACCCTTATCGTCCGACTGGGCCATGCAAAATGCTCCGTCGCCTTTTGCGTCTTTTTCAGTCCAGGTGAGCATCACGGCTCCCGTTGGGGTTTTAGCCAGCAAGGGCATAGTATAGGCAATGGTCGTGTCGCTGCCAATGGGTTGGGCCTGCACTGCGGCTCCCGTCGTTAGGGATAAGGCAAATAGAATGCGGAGGCAGTTGTTTAGATTCATTCTAATTTAAGATTTTTGCAAATAAAACGCCTTCACTGCAATTTTCTGTTTATCCAATGAAGTTTTTATTCAGATTTCATGCTGATCGAATCGACGGGGATTTCAGAGACGCTGCCGGTGGCCCAGACGTTCAGCTTCGTGGATGAGGAATAAGGGATTGATCTGTCGCGGTTTTCGCGTTTAGATACGATGGTGACGGTCGTGGATACGTTCAACTTTCCGAAAGACTTTGGCTCCATCGACAACATCTATAAGCGTAATCTGAATGACGACCCCGCCGACACGCGCACCATCGTCAACCTGTTGACCGACCAGATCGAGTTTGCTGACGTGCTGATTCTGAACAAAACCGACCTGCTCAAGCCCCATCAGGCAGGCGAATTGAAGGCCATTCTGCGCAAGCTGAACCCAAAGGCGAAACTAATCGAGAGTCAACTCAGCCAGGTTGATCCCGCCGAAATTCTGAACACGGGCCGGTTCGATTTTGAGGAAGCGTCGCAGTCGGCGGGCTGGATTCAGGAATTGCAGAATCACAAGGATGGCATTAGTCATACACCCGAAACGGAAGAGTACGGTATCTCGTCGTTTGTCTTCCGCGACCGGCAACCGTTTCATCCGGCGCTGTTCTGGACGTACCTGAGTGAGAATTTTCTGGCTGGTATCATCCGCAGCAACCGGAACGCCGAAGTGGGGTTGTTTTGGCTGGCTTCGCGGCCCGACGACGCGCTCAATTTCAGTCAGGCCGGGGGCAGTCTGCGGGCCGAAGCCACCGGGGTGTGGTGGGCCTCGATGCCATTTGGCAAACGCACCTAATACGGCGCGTTTCTGGAAAATCAGAAAAGTATCGAGTCCCGTTGGCACAAACGCTTCGGAGACTGGCAGAACGAATTAGTTATCATCGGGCAGGATTTGAAGCAAAAGTAAATTACGTTCGAATTGCAGGACTGCCTGTGTACGGAACTGGAACTGAAGCACATGGAAAACAAAGGGCCTTTTAAAGACCCGTTTCCGGTCTGGGAATAAACACCGCTCAACAACAATTAGCCTATCATGCGCCGACTGAACGCCCTGTTGCTGATTCTACTGAGTCGCCCGTCGATGATCGCACAAAGCCAGACCGTTCCCGAAGCCCTGGCCTGGGAGCGGCTGCGGGACTTGCAGTTCAAGAAAAGATGGTATCCCGAAGAGGGTGTGGTGATGCTGCTCCGGTTTACCCAGCCCCCGCGCCAGTTCCGAACCGATGAACGGGGCTATTTCACCGGCACGCTGCGGCTCAACCGCACCGGCAGACCGGCAGACAATATCTACGATATGAATACATTCTCGACCACGCTACGCCCTGCCCGTAAGCGGGTTAGGGTCGTTTGGCCTGTTGCATGAGTTGGCCCGTTCGCCGGTCGAGTTGGCGGATTGTGGTCAGCATCTCACGCTGGAGGTCGCGCATCTGATCGGCGGGGAGTTCAGTCAGGATGTTGGGCGTGTAGTCGTGATGATGGTGGGCATGTCCTGGTTTGCCGCTTCCCGACTGCTCGTGGGCGTGTTCAACCAGGC
>JAJAYX010000656.1 GCA_026785985.1 Rudanella sp.
ACTCCTTCATTCATGCGGTCATACCGCAAACATGCCTTCATCGTGATCCTGATTCTGTCGGGTCTTATCACTCCTTCGCCGGACATCTACAGTCAGCTTTTGGTATCATTACCATTGGTGTTGCTTTACGAAGTGAGCATCTGGGTATCAGGCTCCATTGAGCGGGCGCGGTTGAAGGAACTGGATATGATAACGACAGATGAGGACGAGGATTGAGTATTTGCGTGATTGTCCCTTCTGACTACAAAAACGTACTTTATCATGGAAGTAGCGGAGAAAATTCAATTAACTGAAGCACAAATTGCGGTTTTAAACGGGGGGGAGACCGTCGTAATGCCGGCAACGTGTGAAGAATTTGAAGACTTTTTAGCGGAGACCAGTTATCGAACGGAATACAACAACGACCATATTTGCATTATGGGTTTAGCCACCGTTATTCATGAAATCCTGGTTATTCGCCTGGGTTATTTACTCACAGGCTTTTATCTCGACAAACCGTATTATGTGGCTGGAAGCAATACCGGGATTAGAAAAGACTCAGTAAGAGGGCATTACAATGGCGATGTCGTTGTCATAAAAGGTAAGCCGCAGTATGAAGGCAGATCTCGTTCTATCATTACGAATCCATTCTTAATTGTTGAAGTTCTCTCTGAATCAACGAGTGACTTTGATTTAGGCGAGAAACGCCGTAAGTACGAGCGAATGAACAGCGTTCAGGAGATTATTTTCGTTGATCCGTTTGAGAAAGAAGTACTCGTTTGTAAACGTACTGAGCAACCTAATGTCTGGACTGAAACTACGTTTTTTCAGGATACTGATTTAGTCAAAATGGATGGGTTCACAGTCCCCTTATCAACGATTTTTGCCAATCTACCAGAGGAGGATGATTAATAGCTATGCCTGATTTCGATTTCAAGCAATATCACTACCGCTCCATCAACGCAGCCTCCGATGCCGAACGGGCCGCCATTAATCAGGAGTTGAAAGATATGTATGCAGCCCTGCCCGATGAGGAGAAAGAAACCTTCAACCGGGTATTACAGGCGTTTCTGGCCAAAGAAATGGGTCGGCTCAAGTCCAACTATGAGTCGATGCAGGGGAGTGGCGGAGCGAATTAAGACTGTCTTCTACTTCTGACTATTCAGGACCAGCGTCACGTAAGTATCAGTTTTTTCACGGTAGGATCAGCGGTTTCGCCATTGCCGAATACCCCACCAAACGGCACCGATAATCAGCAACAGCGGTACAAAGTAAAACGCTCCCACGACAAATTGGCCTAAAAAGTCAAAACCATCCCGAAAATTCTGAGCTGCCCGCACATAAAAGGGGGCATTGGGTTCGGTAGCTGTTTCGCCCCGCTCATACATGGCGATGGTGACGGTGCTCAGTGCTACGTCGTTTTTCAGCGTTCGCAACACCGCTTCCTGCGACTCGATGTCTTCGCGCATCTGGCCAAGTTGTGCTTCCACGGCCATCACTTCCTGCACATTACGTGCCCTTTGCAACAGTTGCAGGTAGCGCGTTTCGGTCGCTTTTTTGGCTCGAATCCGGGCATCCGTATCCGCATATTGGCGCGTAATATCCTCAGCCGTAATGGTTTTTGTGTCGGTATAGATTGACTCCTTCATGAGCGTAACCAGAAATGGGTCTAAGCGGGCGGCTGGCACCCGAACAGTCATACTCATCTCCGACAAGCCACCCGTTCGGTTTTCTTCGGAGTTGGTAATCATCCCGCCAAACTGCCCGGCCATTTTCGAGATGCGCCCCTCCGACTCGGTCAGTTTCTCAACCCGAAACCGGAGCGTGGCATTCCGAACCAGTTTGCGGTTGGTAGCCGGGGGCGGTGCTGGTGTTTCTGGTAGCTCAGGAGCATCAACACCTTTTTGTGTAGGTGGAGGAGGCAGATGCATCAAGTCTGCCTCACCTATCGCCTGCTCATTGGATGGCTCATTGCTGTTCTTTGCCTGACAACCCATCAGAATCAGACCAGCAATAAGGAGGAGCGGAGAAAGGCGAGAGTTCATGATGCGCGGGGTTTTCCTTTATCGGGGAAAGCAAAAAAGGTAACCCGGAAGAGGTAGAGTATAGCTCAAATACAGTGAAAATACAGTCAGGCAGCCGGCAGGTAAATATCAAACTGCGTGCCTTTGTTTGGCTCACTGGTAGCCGTAACAAGGCCCTTATGATTGGCAACGATTTTCTTCACAATAGCCAGACCGATGCCCGTACCGGTGTATTGTGCTTTGGTGTGCAAGCGTTGGAAAACCTCAAATATCTTTTCGCTGTATTTGGCATCAAAGCCGATGCCGTTGTCGGTGATGGTCAGGTGGCAGTAGCGTTTTTCGGGCAACAGCGTTCCATTCTTCAATTTACCTCCTTTTATTGTTCGACTCGTTATCGTGATGTGAGGGGGTACGTCCCGATGGGAAAATTTAAGCGCGTTGCCAATCAGGTTGTGCAGCAGTTGGCGAAACTGAAACACAATGACGGGGGCGGTGCCGAGTCCGGTAGCGTCGATGGTAGCGTGCTTTTCGGCGATGGTTTCGTCCAGTTCGCTGATGACCACCTGCACCAGCCCGCTCAGGTCGATGATCTCAACGTTCCGGTCGGCGGTGCTTAACCGGGAGAAAGCCAGCAAATCATGAATCAGTTGCTGCATTCGTTCGGCGGCTTTCTGGATGCGCCCGAAGTAATCCTTGCCGCTGTCGGTTAGGTTTTGAGCTTCTTTGTCGAGGATGCGACTGGCCAGAGTTTGTATTTTGCGGAGCGGTTCCTGTAAATCGTGGCTCGACACATACGTGAAGGCCTCAAGCTCCTTGTTCATCTGTTGCAGGGCTTCGTTTTTTTCTCCCAGTATTTCATTGGCTTTCTGTAGCGCGTGGGTTCGCTCGGCCACGGCCTGTTCCAGGGCTTCGTTTTGCGTTTTCTGCTCGTGAACTTCGGTACTAGTGCCAATCCACCGGGTTACCTGACCGTGTTCATTTTTTTGCGCGATACCCCGGCTGAGGTGCCACTTATACGCCCCGTCCCGATTCAGAAACCGGTGTTCCAGCTCGAATTTGTCGCCAGTGCGAATCGAGTGCTGCCAGCGTCGTTTATTTTCGTCCCAATCGTCAGGATGAATAATTTTTTCCCATCCCCAATCTCGTAGTTCGTCAAACGTAAGCCCGGTGTAGGCAAACCAGACTTGATTAAAATAATCTACACTGCCGTTGGCATCGGCGGTCCACACTTTCTCCTGCATGGCATCGGCCATAAACTGAACGCGCTCCTGCGCCTGTCGTTCGGCCTGAAGAGCTTTGGTGACTGCCGTTATATCCTGAATCGAGAGCAGGATTAATTTCCCGGCATTGGTTTCGTTCACGATCTCACGGGCATTCAACCGCAAGATCCGCTCCCCAATGGTTGGAAATATATGGGTTATTTCAAAATCCGTAAACGTCGATTTTTCAGGCAGGACGCTTCCAAGCAGCCGTAGTAGTTCGGGTATATTCCATTGGGCATTACCCAGTTCATGCAGGAAAACCCCTTCCGTTTCGCGTTCATTGACCTGGAAGGTTTTATAAAAAGCCGCGTTCGCCGTTTTGACCCGCAGCGTAGCGTCCAGCACCAACAGCGGTTCACGAATGGTGCTGACAATGGCTTCGGCATAATTACGGGCCGCAGTTACCTGCTCATTCAACCCGATGATTTCCTGATTCACCACCGTCAGTTCTTCATTGGTGCTTTGCAGTTCTTCTTTGCCCGTTTCCAGTTCTTCGTTCAGGCTCTGTAATTCCTCGCTGCCACTCAGTAGCTCTTCATTGGCACTTTGCAGTTCTTCGTTGACGGCCTCCTGATCCTGGGTGATGCCCCGCATATCGTCGCGGGTCTGATCCAGCTCCCGCTCTAACTGAACGATACGCAGGTCTTTATTATCTTTTTTTGTACTTTTTTTAGCTTCCTGCGGGTCAATGGCCGATGGGGTGGAACCGCTCGACGTACATGGGTGAAACAGGATCAGATAATGCGGCTCAACCGTGTTGGGCAGCGGCAGGGCTTCGATGGAAATGGTCTGCAAACTGCCGTTGATCTGTAGCGGAATATTTTCTCTGATAACCGCTGCCTGCTCTTTTTTAGCTTTATGCAACAGGTTCCGCAGTTCAAACGCCAGCCCGTATTTGGCCAGTAGTAATACATTATGGGTGGGCTTGCCGGATGCCTGCTCTAAATAAGGCGTGGTGATGCCGCGAAAATGCACAATGTCATAGGCCTGGTTAACAACTACACCGGCCGGCGTGTAGTAGCTGATAATCAGCTCATCAGCTATTTTTTGAAAGTCCGTACTCAAAGTTTCGGTGGTGGGTGTGGCCCGCTTGATGGGTAGCTCGCTTCGTTGAGCAGATACCGAAGTAAACTGGCCCGGCCCCTCTTTGCGGGTAAATAATTTACCGGTCTTAGCGGCAGGCGCGAAAAGGCCGGGCACATTGCCGATGTCTTCTGATTTACCCAGCAGTAAAAAGCCGGTTGGGTTTAAGGCATAATGAAACATGGCAAATGCCTTTTTTTGCAGGTAGGGTTCCAGATAAATCAGCACGTTGCGGCAACTGATAAAATCGAGTTTACCAAAAGGCGGGTCTTTTAGAAAATTGTGCGCGGCAAACACGCACATATCCCGGATGGATTTATTGACCTGATAGCTGCCATTGCTCCTGGTAAAGAATTCCTGCAGCCGTTGGGACGATACCCCCTCGATTTCATTTTTTGCATAGATACCCGTGCGGGCTTTGGCAATGGCGGGTTCGCTTAAATCGCTGGCAAAGAGTTGTACCCGTTCGGGGTTGTCGCCCAGCACTTCTTTCAGGCATATCGCAATGGAGTACGCTTCCTGGCCCGTGCTGCACCCCGCCACCCAAATCCGGATGGGTTCGCCGGCGGGTTTATTTTTCAGGATGAGTGGAAAAACCGTTTCACATAAATTATCGAATACGGGCTGGTCCCGAAAAAATGACGTGACGGGAATCAGCAAGTCCTGGTATAAAGCATCCTGCTCTGATTTATGATCCCGTAAATAGGCAAAATAGTCCGCAGGCTTCTCTTTTTTGTTAATTGCCATCCGGCGCAGGATTCGCCGGCGAATGGTAGTTTGTTTGTAATAGGTGAAATCGGTTCCCCTGCGAACGCGCAGCACCGACAGAATTTGCTTGAACACGTCCTTTTCAGGCTCCGGTGCGGTGGGATCGTCTACGCCGTTTTCGCGCAGAATGCGGGTGATCTCCGCCAGTTTTTGGGGTATTTCTTGGGGCGGCAACACAAAGTCAACCACCCCCGCCTGTGCCGCACTTTTGGGCATTCCATCGTGGGCGGCAGAGGCCTCATCCTGGGCAAAGGTCATACCACCACTATCTTTTATGGCTTTTAAGCCCTGGGTGCCATCACTGGCCGTGCCGGATAAGACCACACCAATGGCATGGCTTTGATGAATTTCGGCCAGTGAGGTAAAAAAAAGGTCAATGGGAAGATGGAGTCCATTTTTGTCGGTGCTGCGTGGGCTTAACTGCAACACGCCATCATTGGCCACCAGCATTTTATTGCTGGGTAAGACATAAATATGGTCAGGCTCTATTTTAACGTCGTCCTGTATTTCCAGCACCGGAATAGCCGTAACTTTTTGCAGCAGTTCGGGCAACAGGCTTTCGTGGGTGGGGGCCAGGTGCTGCACCAGCACATACGCCATACCTGATTTTTCGGGAATGGCCTGGAGCAATTTCCGAAACGCTTCCAGCCCGCCTGCTGATGCGCCAACCCCCACGACGGGAAACAGGTTTTGGGACAGGATTTTCTCGTCTGCTTTCATAGTGAAATTAGGGTTAGGTTACCCCCTAACAACGGCCTTTGCTACCGACTGTTTAACATTCGCAGGGGTTAATGACGAAAGCGTCTGCTGAATGAGCTGCTTGAGTTGCGAAAAATCAGCCGGTTTGAGGATACAGCTTGTGGCTCCTTTTTTGTAAAGCCGGTCGGCCATCTCTTTCTCAAAAGAGGCCGAGAGGATGATGACAGGAAGCTGCCGGAGCCGTTGGTCGGCTTTTATTTCTACCAAACATTCGCAGCTGCCTTTGCGGGGCATATTCAGGTCGAGAAACAGGGCATCGGGCAGTGGCCCGATGTTGGTTGCGAGCCAGTTCATGAGTTGCTCCCCGTCCTGCACGGTCGTCAGGTGCGTGTCGATGGGCAACTCTTCCAGGGCTTGTTTAAAAAAGAGACAATCATCATCGTCGTCATCGGCAAGCAGGAGTCGAAGATCCATCGTGTTGCTTATTAAGCGTTAACTATAAAATGCGTATTGACCGGAATGACCATGCTAACCTTGGAGCAG
>JAJAYX010000657.1 GCA_026785985.1 Rudanella sp.
GCAAAATCGTTTCTTTTTTATCCCGTATGCGCTGCTGTTTGTGGCAGTTGGCATTTTGCAATTGCTTTTCTCGCAAGAAGAATTGATTCGATGGGTCAACGCTCACAACACAACCGAAGCCGACTTTTTTTTCAAAAATGCCACCTATCTCGGTGATGGGGCCTTTTTTGTCCTGCTGATCATCATCCTGTTTATCAGTTCAAAACGGCACGGCTTGCTGGCTCTGGCGAGTTTTGCGATCTCGTCGTTAACGTCGATTTTTCTGAAGCAGGTCGTCTTTAGCGGCAGACCCCGTCCGGCAATGGTCTTTGCTGATTCAAAGTGGGTTTACCATGTTATCAAGGGATTGGATATTTACACGATCAACAGTTTTCCGTCGGGCCACACGATTTCGGCCTTTGCGGTGTTCACCTTGCTGGCGTTGTTGGATGAGCGCAAAAGGCGCGGTTATGCGCTGTTGATTCCGGCGGTGCTGGTGGGTTATTCAAGGGTGTATTTGTTCCAGCACTTCATGGTCGATGTGTTCGCCGGAAGTTTGATTGGGGTACTGTCATCGGTGGGAGTCTATTGGTTTTTGCGCAATACCTTCCTACCGAAACCGCTCTGACTCACGCACTTTTTTCTCGTCGCGACGGATGGCCCGATTCGCTAAGGTGTTCATTACCAGTGAGAAAATGATTGCATAGAAGCCCAATAGGAAATTGCCCTGATCGGAGGGACTGCCGAAATCCTTGCCTTTGTAGAGCGTCATGTAAAGCGTAATGCCCATAACGCCAGTCAGCAACATGGAGTTTATGGCACAAAAAAGCGTCTGGCGGAGCCGGTTACGGTATTGCATGATGGCATAAATCGCGATTACCACTATGGCCAGAATCAGTAAACCCAGATACCAAACCGGCGTAATCACCGTTGAGATTCCGGTTTTCTGCGAATATTCTAAAGCAGTCAGGCTGGCCATGTCTGATGGGTTTATCCCCGATTTTTGCCAGATTGGATTGACCAAAGCAACACCCATAGCCACGGCCATGAGAAACAAAAAGATAGTTTGGATGCGTTGAAGCATAGTATTTTTGTGTGAGCCGCAAAATTACCGCAAAACTGCGATATTTCGCGTTCGGTTTCTAAACCCCTACTCTATGTACCTTCTCGGATTCGACCTTGGTAGCTCATCCGTTAAAGCCTGTTTGATTGATGCCGACACGGGCACGGCTGTGGCTTCTGCTTTTTATCCAGAAACCGAAATGGCCATCGAGGCCCCGCAACCCGGTTTTGCCGAGCAACAACCCGAACTCTGGTGGCAAAATGCCTGCAAAGCCTCCAAAACGGTAATGCAACAGGCCAACGCCCGCCCCAACGAGGTGAAAGCCATCGGCATTTCGTATCAGATGCACGGTTTGGTGGTTGTCGATAAGGCGTTTAACGTGTTGCGCCCGTCCATTATCTGGTGCGACAGCCGGGCTGTTTCGTATGGCAACGCGGCTTTCGATGCCCTCGGTGCCGACCGAACTATGCACCACCTGTTGAACTCGCCGGGCAATTTCACAGCGGCCAAACTCGCCTGGGTGAAAGCCAACGAGCCCGATGTTTTTGCCCAAATTGACAAATTCATGCTCCCCGGCGATTATTTAGCCGCCCGCATGACCAGCGAGATTGTCACAACTGCTTCGGGCTTATCGGAAGGCACGTTGTGGGATTTCCAGAATGGTCAACCCGCCGATTTTTTGATGAATTATTTCGGGTTCGACCCGTCGATGTTGCCCCAAATTCAGCCCACGTTTGCCCCACAAGGCGAGTTGACCGGCCCGGCGGCTGCTGAGTTGGGGTTGGCCGCCGGAACGCCCGTTACTTACCGGGCGGGTGATCAACCTAACAATGCCCTCTCGCTGAATGTGGTGGAGCCGGGACAGATTGCGGCCACGGCGGGAACATCTGGGGTGGTGTATGGTGTGAGTGATCAGGCGCGTTACGATGCCCAGTCGCGGGTGAACACGTTCCTGCACGTGAGCCACACCCCCGAAGCTCCACGCTATGGAGTGTTGATGTGCGTGAACGGTACCGGCATTCTGAATAGCTGGCTCCGTAACACTCTGTTACAGAAGACTATAAGCTACAGCCAGATGAACGAACTGGCCCGAAAAGCCCCCGTTGGGGCCGATGGACTGAGTTGCCTTCCCTTTGGCAACGGGGCCGAGCGAATCCTGGAAAACCGCGACTTGGGGGCCTCGTTCCACGGCCTCCAACTGAACCGGCACGGCTTGCCGCATATGCTCCGGGCCGCGCAGGAGGGGATTGTTTTCGCTTTGTATTACGGGATGGAAATCATGCAGCAGGTGGGCGTTGGGCTTCGCACCATTCGGGCGGGGGAGGCCAACATGATGCTCAGTCCACTCTTCCGCGACACGCTGGCGAATTTAAGTGGCTGTATCATTGAGCTTTATAATACCGATGGGGCACAGGGGGCTGCTCGTGGAGCCGGTTTGGGCCTGGGGCATTACAAAAGTTACGCCGAAGCCTTCGCCGGTTTACATGTCACGAAAACCATTGAGCCGGATGCC
>JAJAYX010000658.1 GCA_026785985.1 Rudanella sp.
ATTACGGGGCATTGCCACATTCGGTTAAAACCCGTAGGCGAAGAGACTGAAAATCGACATAGCCAAAGGCCCGGCGAATGATGCTCCGAATGTGATTATTGGTTCCTTCCATGCCCGCATTGGTCAGCCGATCTGTGAAAAAATTACACACCTTATCTTTCCAGTTTTTGACCGTAACCGCGTCGGCGGCCCGGCAAGACTTTGCTAACGGCTTTGACTCTAACTTGGAGGCAGCTTCTTCCCAACCTGTCAAGGCTAAAAAGCCCGCTTCTCGGCTACAATCGGTATCAAAAATGGCTTTAAGTTTTGTGCGCAAGTGATAGATCGAGCCTAAGGTGGGCGATATCTCAAGAGCTGCCTGTAACTGCAACTGCTCGTCCGGATTCAGACAGCAACCATCCCCACGCGCATTCAAATTGGCGGCAGTTAACCGTTAAAAATGTCTTATGGCCCAAATCTAAGTCCCTAACTTTGCGGCAGGTGTAGCTGCGAACGGTACTACAGGGCTGTTGGCAGCGGGGGCATTTTTCGGATTTGGTTTCTCTGAGCAGGCCCACCAATACCTGTTTATCGGTAAAGGTGAAGTCAGTCACCCGAACATGAGGCAGATTTAAAAGCAGATCGATGTCTATTTCCATAACAGGTCAATAGTACGAGTTTACCAGCGCGCCCGCAATAACTTTTTAAGAACCTATTTCTCATGAGTAATTACCTCCAAACATTTCTGAATGGCTACAGCGGGTATTTCAATTACCTGCTGAACGAAATAATTCACCCTGCCTGGCCGAATTATTTCTACACCCTGATTGGTATCTCGTTACTGGTTTGGGGCCTGGAGTTATTGTTCCCCTGGCGCAAAAACCAACCCGTTTTCAGGCAGGATTTCTGGCTCGACACGTTCTATCTATTTTTTAACTATTTCCTATTTTCACTCATTGCCTATAATGCTTTTTCGGAAGTGGGTGTGCTGGCATTCAGGGGCTTACTGGCCCTGCTTGGCATCAGAAATCTGGTTGCCATCAGCGTTGCCGACCTGCCCGGCTGGGCACAGTTGTTGATTTTGTTTCTCGTCCGCGATTTTGTGCAGTGGAACATTCACCGGCTGCTGCACCACTCACCCTGGTTGTGGGAGTTCCATAAGGTTCACCATTCGGTAGCGCAGATGGGTTTTGCGGCCCACCTGCGCTATCACTGGATGGAAACCATTGTGTATCGGACGCTGGAGTACGTGCCGCTGGCTATGATTGGCTTTGGGCTACAGGATTTTTTTGTGGTTCACCTCTTCACACTGGCGGTGGGCCACCTCAACCATGCCAACCTTTATTTGCCCATTGGACCGCTTCGGTATGTATTCAACAGTCCGCAAATGCACCTTTGGCACCATACCGACGCACTGCCCCACAACCGCGAGGGAGTCAACTTCGGCCTGACATTGAGCGTGTGGGATTACCTGTTTCAAACCGCCTACATCCCCTTCGAGGGTAGTCATATCAAACTGGGGTTTGGTGGTATAAGTCGATTCCCCAAAACGTTTTTTGGGCAGTTGGTCTATCCCTGGCGCAAATCCGTAACCCCAAAAAAAACGAAGGAATTGGCCGAGGAAAGCCAGGCCCTTTTTTAGAATTGGTGCAAATCGGTTAAGGATTCGTGATATTTGTCAAAGAAAGGCCCATCGAAACCGTGCATCGTTGGGTCATTTACTCCCTAAGCCTTTTTTTGATGGAATCACCTGACACAAACCCTTTTGAACAAAATCTAAAACGAAGTTTCTGGATGCTAACCAGCCTGATGGCCCTTGCCGCCATCTTGCTGACGACCTTAGTTTTTTTGCAATGGCGCATGGCCAACCCGCCCGCTGCTGAACCTGTTGCTCTGGTAATACCAACCGTTGCCAAAGACACCAATTTCGTGAACCTCTGGACGGCCCCCTCCGATTGGCGGCTCAGTCGGTTAGCCCCGCAGGAGCAGGAACTAGTTCGCTATGGCCGCGAACTGATTGCCCACACCGCCGACTACTTAGGGCCGAAGGGTTCTGTGGCGCATATCTCCAACGGCATGAATTGCCAGAACTGCCACCTCAACGCCGGTACGCAGCCCTGGGGAAATAATTATGGCGCGGTGCAAGCCACCTACCCCAAATTTCGGGAGCGGTCGGGTACGGTAGAGAATCAAGTGAAGCGGGTGAACGACTGCATCCAACGGAGCCTGAACGGTTGTGGGCTGACTCCACAAGCCACGAAATGCGGGGGATTTTGACATACATCAAATGGCTTGGTACCGATGTTCCCCGCAAAAAGATGCCCCGTGGGTCGGGAATTTTCAAGTTAAAGGGCCTCAAACGAGCCGCCGACCCCGACAAAGGACTGGCCGTTTACACCCAAAAATGCCAAAGCTGTCATCAGGCTTCGGGAGCGGGTTTGCTGGTCGCTGGTACCAGCAGTTATGTTTATCCACCACTCTGGGGATCAAATAGTTATAATATAGGCGCGGGTTTGTTTCGGCTGTCGAATCTGGCAGGATATGTGCGCTACAATATGCCGCTGGGTGCCACCTACGAACGCCCTCAACTAACCGACGAAGAAGCCTGGGATGTGGCCGCCTACATCAATTCGAAACCCCGACCCACCCTCGATCTGAGCCGCGACTGGCCTAATCTGGCGGGCAAACCGTTCGACCATCCGTTTGGCCCCTTTACCGACCCGTTTTCAGAAAAACAACACAAATACGGCCCCTTCAAACCAATCAAAGACTGGAAAGAAACTCACAAGAAAAAGTCTCCCAAGAAACTCCTTAAAAACCAACTGGCTCAGTTATGAAAAATCAACTGTTTTCCCTGCTCATTGCCCTACTGTTGCTCAACATCTCGGCACAAGCACAGACCAAACCCGCCGATAAACAACACCGGATCATGTTTCATTTGGCCTCCCCCGACACACTGGTGTACAAGGGCCTGATTCGACAACTCAACAACGTGCTCGATTATTGGCCAACTGCCACCCTCGAAGTGGTTATCCACAGCGGAGGCATCGACTTTATGCGCAAGGATCGGTCGAAGCTGGAGCCGGAGATTCAGGCCCTGAAAAACAAAGGCGTTGTGTTTGCCGTCTGCCAAAATACCATGAAGCAACAGAAACTCACCAAAGAGCAGATTCTAAGTCAGGCCATTTTTGTTCCCGTCGCCATCGCCGAACTCACCCTGAAACAGGAAGAAGGCTGGTCATATATCAAAGCGGGGAATTAAGTTTTTTGGCAGGCTGAAGATGCGAAAATCCTACTCTTCAATTATCCATCAAACTATGCAATCAAGACGCGATTTTTTACAGAAAAGCCTGCTGGCCGGGGCAGCAGCCGCCGTGCCGCTGGCGACTCCGGTTTTGGCTGGGACCGAGACCAATTCAGGAACCAACGCGGCTCCGGTTGCTCCCGAAAGTGGCACCATCACGCTGCTGCAAACCACCGACGTTCACTGTCAGCTTCACGCCCACGACGAACTATTTTGGGAAAACGACAAACTTACGTTTCGAAAAGCGGGTGGCTACGCTCATTTGGCTACCGCTATCGACAGCATCCGTAAAAAGAACCCCACGAACACCGTCCTAATCGACACGGGCGATATGTTTCAGGGCAGTATGCTCTCCGTTAAAACAGAAGGCAAGGCATTTTTGCCCCTGCTCAATGCCCTGAATTACGATCTGTTTTTACCCGGTAACTGGGAGGTCGTTTATTACAAAAAAGCCATGCAGCACCTGATGGGTGGCCTTCAGGCTCCCAAAGTCTGCACCAACATGCACCACGACAAGGGCGAGGGGGCTAAAGGCGAACTAATTTTCCAACCCTATCAAACCATGCACCGGCTGGGCATCAAAATTGGTTTCCTCGGTTATACCGACCCGCTGGTGCCGATTCGTCAATCGCCCCTCTACAGTAAGGGAATCGTATATGCCAAACCCGAAGAAAGCATCAAATATTGGGTCGATGTGCTTCGGAATCAGGAACAATGCGATTTTGTGATTGTGCTGGCTCACCTCGGACTATCGCAGCAAATTGCCCTCGCCAATAACCCTGACGGTGAAGGCGTTGACTACATTTTTGGGGGCGATACCCACGAGCGCGTTCGTAAACCCATTGTTTGTAAGTATGCCAAAGTAGTTGAACCCGGTGCATTTGGCTCCTTCGTCGGGCGGCTCGACATTACGGTTAAAGATGGCAAAATGACGGGCAACCGCTATGAACTGATCGAAGTTGATCCTAAAAAATTCAAAGCCGACCCGATTGTGCAGCGATTGGTGGAGCAGATCGAAGCCCCTCATAAAACCGACATAGACCGAATTATCGGCTACAGCACCGAACCACTTTACCGCAATTTCGTTGTCGAAAACACCATCGACACCCTCATAACCGATGCTTTGATGTGGAAAGTAAAACCCGACGTGGCCCTGTCTAACGGCTTTCGGTTTTGCCCCCCGCGCACGGCTGGTTCCGATGGCCGGGTGGCCATCACCGAAGGCTATTTGTATGATATGCTCCCTTTCGATGCGCCGGTACGAACAGGCAAAGCCACCGGAAAACAGATCACCGAATGGCTTGAGCGTGAACTGCAAAATGTGTTTGCGCAGGATGCCACCAAGCGATTCGGCGGCTGGGTGGTGCGTTTCAAGGGTATGGAAGTGGAATTTAAAGCCTTTGCCCCGGCCAATGAGCGCGTGCAGGCGGTGCGCATCGGTGGCCAACCCCTCGACCCCGCCCGCACCTATACCATTTGCGCCTGCGAACGCGAAGGTGACCCGGTCGATATGCTCTGCCGGATGCGGGGTGTCAACGAAGGAAAAAACACCATGGCCACACTCCATTCGTCGGTGAAAGAGTATTTGCAGGCCTTTCCACTTGTCAGTCCAAAGGCACCCCGAATGGCCCGGATTCTGGACGGACCCCAAACCCTGTTGACCCAGGTGTATGGTGTGGACTATAAATTTTCCTGATAAATAGTTCGTTGGGTGTGACAATTGTCACGGAACAGCGAAACTCGGCTCCCTACTTTTGGGTTACCATTAACAGTCGTGAGAGGAGGCTGTGTATTCCTTAAGATTATGTCTTTTTTAGAGTTTATTCGCCAACCCTGGCCCTGGTACGTAGCCGGGCCTCTGATCGGCCTGACCGTGCCAACGCTGTTACTGATTGGCAACAGATCGTTCGGCATTTCATCGTCGCTGCGGCATATTTGCGCGGCCTGTTTACCAGCCAACATCTCCTTTTTCAAGTACGATTGGAAAAGGGAAGCCTGGAACCTGTTTTTCGTAGTGGGGATTCTGCTGGGCTGCTTTGTGGCCACCTATTTCCTGTCGAACCCAAACGACATAGTGATTGCTCCGGCCACAGAAACGGCTCTGCGGGCGTTTGGTATTCAGGACTTTAAGGGACTGATGCCCGCTGATCTGTTTGCCACGGCAACTATTTTTACCCTGAAAGGCTTGTTTTTCTTTGTCATTGGCGGCTTGCTGGTTGGTTTTGGCACCCGCTGGGCGGGTGGCTGCACATCGGGTCACGCCATCATGGGGCTTTCTAATCTGCAATGGCCATCGCTGGTGGCTACCTGCTGCTTCATGATTGGCGGTTTTGCCATGACGCACCTGTTACTGCCATTCATTTTCAAACTGGTTCTTTAGTCAATCTCAACGTATGCAACCAATAACTACAACGAACCCCCGTGCCACCGAAAATCGGGAGATAGGGTGCGACGCGCCGAACGTGAGCAAAAAGTCGGAAAGCGGGTTGGCCAATCTGAAATATATGCTGGTTGGGCTGGCTTTTGGAATCGTGTTTGTGAAAGCCGAAATCATTTCCTGGTTCCGCATTCAGGAGATGTTCCGGTTTGATTCGTTCCATATGTACGGCGTAATTGGCAGCGCAGTGATGGTAGGAATGCTCTCCGTATTTCTTATTAAGCGATTTAATATCAGGACATTAAATGGCGAACAAGTATATATTATGCCAAAGACCTTCAACAAAGGACAGATTTATGGCGGCTTGCTGTTTGGTTTTGGCTGGGCCATCACGGGAGCTTGTCCGGGGCCACTGTTTGCCCAAATTGGAAGCGGGTTTTGGGCAGTTCTGGTTACGCTGTTGAGTGCCATTGCCGGTACGTGGCTCTACGGTTATTTCCGCGAACGGCTGCCCCACTAACCATAGTTTATAAAACATTCAGGGCGGCAATCGTCCGGTGTGCCTGTGGAGTCGCTAACATTAGTTGGGACGTTGAAACGGGAAAAGTTAAAGAAGGCTTCCGCTCCGGCGTACCGGCCCGACCTTTAAGCCACTTTCTTAAAAGGTGGTAATTGACTGACTGACGTTGCCTCAAACCAGAATTCCCTTCACCAGCTTGCCTTCCACATCGGTGAGCCGGAAACGTCGCCCCTGAAATTCGTAAGTCAGTTGTTTGTGATCCACGCCCAGCAGGTGCAACAGGGTAGCCTGAAAATCATGTACATGCACCGGATCACGGGCGATGTTGTAGCCAAACTCATCGGTTTCGCCGTAGGTGATGCCCTTCTTTACACCCCCGCCCGCCATCCACATCGTGAAGCAGCGCGGGTGATGATCGCGCCCGTAATTATCTTTGGTTAGCTTCCCCTGTGAGTAGTTCGTCCGGCCAAATTCGCCCCCCCACACCACCACCGTATCGTCTAACAATCCCCGTTGCTTGAGGTCAATGACCAGCGCGGCCGAAGCTTGATCGGTGGCCCGGCATTGTTTGGTCAGGCCAGCGGGCAGGTTGCCATGCTGGTCCCAACCTTGGTGATACAATTGCACAAATTTAACGTCTCGTTCGAGCAATCGACGGGCCATCAGGCAGTTAGCAGCAAACGTGCCCGGCTCGCGGGCATCGGCTCCATATAAATCGAAGACCCAGTCGGGTTCACTGGAAAGGTCTGTCACATCGGGAACAGAAGTCTGCATCCGAAACGCCATTTCATACTGTGCAATCTGGTTGGCAATCTCTGGGTCGCCGAAGCGGTCGGCCTGCGCCTGGTTGAGTTCGTTCAGCGCGTCGAGCATGGCCCGTCGGTCGATGCCTTTATAACCATCGGGATTGTTGAGATACAATACCGGGTTGTTGCCCGACCGAAACTGCACTCCCTGATGTCGGGAGGGTAAAAATCCGTTGCCCCACAGCCGGGCATAAAGCGGTTGGTCCTGCGGGGCGTTTTTGGAGACCAGCACAATGAAAGCGGGCAGATTCTGATTGGCCGAACCCAGCCCATAGCTCACCCACGCGCCAATGCTGGGCCGACCCGCCAACTGATTCCCCGTCTGAAAAAACGTCAGAGCAGGGTCGTGGTTGATCTGCTCGGTATACATCGACTTAATGAAACACAGCTCATCGGTTACCCGGCTTGTGTAGGGCAACAATTCGCTGACCCAGGCCCCGCTTTGGCCGTGCCGGGCAAACGCATAGGGCGACTTCACCAGCGGCAAAGCCGATTGCTGGGCACTCATGCTCGTTAGCCGCTGTCCTTTCCGCACCGAATCGGGTAAATCCTGCCCGTGCATTTTAGCCAGCATTGGTTTGTAGTCGAACATTTCCAGTTGCGAGGGGCCACCACTCTGAAACAGGTAGACAACACGCTTCGCTTTGGGAATTCGGTGTGGTATTGGTTCGGTATTCGGGCCGGATGAGGGGGAGGCTGGTTCCCGTTTTGGCTCAATTAGCGAACTGAGGGCTATTGACCCTAATCCCAGCGATGCGTTTCGGAGGAAGGCCCGGCGGTTGAGCGTGTCGGCAATAATCTGATTCAATGGCTGTTGCATACGAATTACCGCTTGGTGATGAAAGCATCTGAGTTCATAATGGTGCTGGCGACAACGGTTCCCGCTGCCAGAGCGGGCAAATCGGTTGGGGGGCCTGACCGATAGGCTCCTGCATTCAGCCAGCCACTCATTTTGCCCGGCGATTGCCGGAATTTTTCCCGTTCCGATTCATACAAACGGGTCAAAATGGCCAGTTCGCGGGCCACCGGGCGACGGGCTGTCAGGATTCGATAGGTATACAGGAGCCGCTCCCTGGGTGTGGCATAGCGGGTAGCTGCCCGTTGGGCAATCACCCGGGTGGCTTCCACAAACTGCGGATCATTGAGCAGGATCAGAGCCTGCAGGGGGGTGCTGGTTTTTTGCCGCTGTACCAGGCAGTAACTCCGCGAGGGTGCGTCGAAGGTGTTCATGGATGGAGGTGGGTTGGTGCGTCGCCAGAAGGTGTATAGACTTCGGCGGTACAGGTTTGCGCCCGTATCAGTCTCATAAACGGCCTGGTTGAGATCCCACAGACCATCGGGTTGGTACGGTTTCACCGATTGACCACCCATCCGGCGCGACAGTAAACTGCTGGAAGCCAGTGCATGATCACGAACCATTTCGGCGGTTAGCCGAACCGACGGGCCACGGGCCAACAGTAAATTGTCGGGATCATTTCGGAGTAATTCGGGGGTTGCCTGCGACGATTGGCGGTAGGTGGCCGACATGACAATGAGTTTTTGCAAGGCTTTCACGTTCCAGTTGTGGCCCGAACCCGTTGACTCCCGGAAGGTAACAGCCAACCAGTCGAGCAGTTCGGGGTGAGTGGGCATGCCGCCCTGGTTGCCAAAATTGTTGGCGGTTTTGTGGATACCAGTACCGAAATAGGTCTGCCAGTAGCGGTTCACAATGACCCGGGCTGTCAGTGGATTATCGGGATGGAGCAACCATTGGGCTAACCCCAGTCGATTTTTGGGAAAATTGCGAAAGGGCAATACACTGGCTGGTGCATCCGGCTGAACAATTGGCCCGTGCGCATCATAAACACCCCGTTTGAGGATGTAGGTAGGTCGCCGGGTTTTCCGTTCGTCCATCACCATCAGCTCGGGAATGGTCTCCACGATCTGGTTTCGCTTTACCCGGAGTTCCTGTAGAGTAGCCGCTTGCCGAGGATACGTTTTCGACACGTTGGCCAGAAAATACGGCATCAGATCGTTGGTCGTAAACGTCGGTAGGGGAGTAGTGGCGCCCATGGTGCGCACGAGTTGGGCCACATCGGGGGCCGTCAGTTCACGGGCGTAAACAACCAGTTCGTCCATGTACCCGTTTTTAAAGCCAGATCCGCGCATGTCGGCACCCAATTGCAGACCGGGCTGCACCCCCCCAATCGGGTTATCCTGACTCAGCAAAATGTCTTTGTAAAGGTTGTCGGCTTCGGTAACGACCTGGGCCAAACGACCATCCACGTAGAGTTTCAGGCCATTGGCTTTACTGGAGCCGTTGTAAGTCATCATCAAGTGAACCCACCGCTCTTTGGGTAATGGTTGCCGGCTCACCCGGATTAGGGTGTTGTAGGGCCAGGTATGGGCCATAAGCAGTTCGGCCCGGCCGTCGCGCAGGTTCAGGAAATACCCCCGGAAGTTGTATAAAATGTCACCCATCCCTTTATGGAAAATCACCCCTTTGTCGAGCAGCTTCGGGATGTGTACCCATAAACCCACCGAGAACGGTTGCGCCCGGTCGAAAATGCCGACTTTCCCCAGCGTCAATACATCGTCGCCGTTGGATTGAAACGCCTGCCCCACTTTCCCCGCCACCAGCTTTGGGTCAATCACCACGCCCTTATCCTTTGCTGACACGCTGTTTGGAAACTGCCCATTCACCAGTTTATCAAACGAAAAATGCGCCTGTAATGCCTGTTTATAGTCGAAGGGGGGCAGGGCAGTGTTGGTTGCCTGCCAGGCAGCGAAGGCGGGTTTTTCTTTATTAACGGTCTGATGAAGAGCTGTTTCTGTTGCTTTTATCTGCCTGTCCAGAAACGTCAGCAGGCTGTCGTGTTTGGTTTCGGTGAGCAGCAGAGTGGGCACCGGCATGGCGTTGTCCCAGGAAATCTGTCCTGCTTCGTCGATGTTGTTGAAAAAGCTGAACAGGCTGTAGTAGTCCTTCTGTGAAATGGGGTCAAACTTGTGATCGTGGCAACGGGCGCACTCCACCGTCAGCCCCAGAAAGGCTGTACTCACGGTGTTAGTCCGGTCGGCGACATATTCGACCCGGAACTCTTCGTTGATGATCCCTCCCTCCATATTCTGGGAGTGGTTGCGGTTGAAAGCCGTAGCCAGTCGTTGCTCCTGAGTAGGCCGGGGCAGCAGGTCACCCGCCAGTTGCCAGGTCGTGAAACGGTCGAACGGCATGTTCTGATTAAACGCGTTGATCACCCAGTCGCGCCAGGGCCACATGGGTCGATAGCGATCCACGGTATAACCATGCGTATCGGCAAAGCGCGAGACATCGAGCCAGTCGGTGGCCATTTTCTCACCATAATGGGGCGATTTCAGCAGCCGGTTCACCACGGTTTCGTAGGCACTGGGCGAGCGGTCGGCCAGAAACACATCCAGTTCCCCGATGGTTGGGGGCAGGCCCGTGAGGTCGAGCGTGACGCGCCGGAGCAGGGTTTCGCGGTCGGCTTCGGGGGCTGGTTTGAGCTGGGCTTTTTCCAGCGAACTGAGTACAAAATAGTCAATTTGGTTTTTGGGCCAGCTTTTATTGGCGACTACGGGCAGATCAAATTGTTGGGGTTTGAGCAACGCCCAATGGGGTTTGTATTCGGCACCCTGCTCGATCCACTTCATCAGCACGGCTTTCTCATAAGTCGTCAGAAAGCGGTTCGACGAAGGTGGGGGCATCAGTTCCGAGGTGTCGGATGTGGTGAGCCGGTAGAACACCTCGCTTTGAGACAGGCTACCCGGCACAATGGCGTGTTTGCCTTTGGCCTTTTTCAATGCGGCATAGGCTCCTTCGGGCGTGGCCAGTTCAAGCCCTGCTTTCTGAGCCGCTTTGTCGGGACCGTGGCAGAAAAAACACTTATCAGACAGAATGGGCTTAACGTGCCGATTGTAGTCGATCTGTGTGGGCAACTGACTATCGAGCCGGGCAATTTCAGCGGGTTTATCGACCCTACCACAGCCCATTACCAGCCAGAGGCTTACGAAAGCCAGCCATCGACCCAATCGTTGAACGGACGAAGTACGTTTATGTGGATAGTTGGGCATCAGGCTGGTTGAACGTGGCTTATACATTGGCTGAATCCTTAAAGTTAACTAAAAAGGGGCTGGATAGTGGGTTGCCTGCTGCTTGCTACGTCAGAAAAGTGGCAACCGGACTCAAGTTACCCACCGGAAACTGCACAGGCAATTAAATCAGTTAGTGCCGCACCTACGCTGTTTTAGGATGCGTGAGGAAACTCTCGTGCCAATTTACGTTGAACGTTTTCTGGCAGTAACGGCTGATTATCAGTACGTGCCTTTACAAAACCCCTGATCGTGTATAAATGAGGCAGTCTACACCATTCCGTCGTTCAAACCGATAGTTGGGCATTGTTCGATACGGGGTTAAACTGGCTTCAAATGTTTCGTAGTCCGATAGCCCTTGTTTTCGCATCGCTTCCCAACCGCTGCGTAGTTCATCCAGCGCGATAACATCTTCGCCGATTTCGTCGGTAGCAGCTTTAGGCTGGGGTGCTTTGTAGGTAGGTTGAGCCGCTTTCACAGCTTCCAGTTCATTGACTAACTGATTGGTCATTAAGGCTTTATAGATAGCTCCAGCCAGTGAACGAATCCGGCCTTTGGTCTGTGCCTGTTCATAGTAGATGAGCACAAACCGGATGTATTCTTCGGCTAGTTTACCCTGCCGGTAGCGGTCTTTTATGTCGTGTAGGGATTTAAGAGAAATCCCCAGTTCAGTCAGTTTTTGTTGAACGCCATCCGGTAATTCCGTGTCAATTCGGGCCACCACCACTGGCCTCAGCAACTGAAACTGAATGCTCACCACCGACTTGCCGTCTTTGATCGGTTTGTACTCAAAAGCCATATCGGTGGTGGCGATTTCCTGTTGGGAAACATCCAGAACAAAGCGTTTGAAATCAGCGAAATTGGTGTACTTCCCCGTCAAATGAAACATATGCTTCATCTCCGCCAGGCCTACGTCGATGGTGTCACTGTGAAAGGCCGACAGTTTGAGCAGCCAATAGACGCGAAAGGAGTAAAAGCTGCGAAACTCGATCAACGTTAACTCTTGGGCCACCGAAAAATCACCCCTCAATTCCAGCAGGTACGGCTTCACAAAGTTGTTAAACTGGGCCATCACGTGCCCCGATTTTTCTTTGTATCGACAGGTTGACATAATCGGATTGCTGACAATCTCGCGAATACCCCGTTCGTCTTTTGATTCCACCGTGATGGTTCGGCCCGACAACCGGATAACCGCTTTTTTGATTTGCGAGTAGGTCTTGCCCCCTACTTTATCTTCCGGGTATAACTCGCTGACGGGAATCCGATATGTCGAAAATTCTTTATCGCCCCGGTTTATGCGGGCAAGCATGGCAATAAATAACCGCATTTCCAGCAGCGACATATCATATTGCGCCCTTATCAAATCGTTGTGTTGGGCAACAATACGGTCGGGTCGGTTTTCGGGAAAGCCAATTTCCAGTTGAACAGGCAGTTGTTCGGTTCGGTTTTCTGTGTTCTCGTTGGTAGCCATCGGAAGTTGCTGTGTCGCCATCAGACAAATTTATCAAATCCGGGCAGGACCACAAGTCTCATTTTAGACCTTTCTAAAAAGGCATTTTGATCAATTGCGAGTAAAAACCCGTCAATAGCCAATTTCGTACACTCTTAAGGTACGATATACCCTATAAGAGATCTGTACTAACCCAGTCAGTGTCATTTTTGGCAATCTGACGGTACTTTCCTCGTATTTACCGATAGAGGGTCAGGACACCCTTCACTAAAAACACCTTAAACAGGCTGGAAACAGTGATTTGACGGTACTTTCCTCGCAGGTGACGGTACTTTCCTCGCAGGTGACGGTACTTTCCTCGCAGGTGACGGTACTTTCCTCGTAGTTGACGGTACTTTCCTCGCATTCAGACGGTACTTTCC
>JAJAYX010000659.1 GCA_026785985.1 Rudanella sp.
ATATAAACCACTGATTGATAATTAGTTATTTTTCTGGTATGGTGTTTGGGATTGACTCTTCACAAACGTTGGAAAACCGGTCAATTCAATGCTCCGAAACTATCTTAAAATCGCCTGGCGAAATCTGGTTCGTAACAAGACTTTTTCGGCCATCAACCTTGTAGGCTTATCAACCGGCATGGCCTGTTGCATCCTACTCCTGCTTTATATTCGTAGCGAACTGGCATTCGACCAACATCACCAACGCGCCAATGATTTGTATCTGGTCAATAGCAAAGGCATTTCACTGTCGGGCGAGCAGGGGAAAGAGTGGCCGATGCTGGCAGCACCTTACGCGGCTGCATTGCAGGCTGAATTTCCAGAGATCGAGCAGGTGACACGATTACTGTGGGCCGACGCGTCCGACTCCGAAGTGCTATTACAGGTGCAACGGTCAGGCAAACCCGCATCGGCATTCTACGAAACAAAAGGCTATCAGGCCGATTCCACCTTTTTCAAAGTTTTTAGCTACCAATTCACCGAAGGTAACGCCCAAACGGCGTTGACAGCGCCTAACTCAATAGTCTTGTCAGAGCCGGTTGCCCGTAACCTCTTCGGCACAGCACCCGCTCTGAATGGACTGGTCAAGGTAGGCGGCTCAACCGGCAAGGGTGAAACCTTTCGGGTAACGGGTGTTTACCGCGACGAAAGCGGCCGGTCGCACATTGATGCCCGGTTTTTCGTACCGATGTCGGCGGGTATCACCGGCGATATGCTCCGTGAACAGAAAGGCAATTTCTCCAGTAATAACATTTTTTATACGTATCTGCGCTTTCGACCCGATGCGGACTTTAATCAGTTTGCCCGCAAACTCCCCGCTTTCATCGACAAGTACGCGGGCAACGACTTAAAAGCGACCGGCTTTAACAAAGTATTGTTCCCGATCTCCGTCACGAAGCTGCACGTATACAGCGCACTTCAAAACGTGGTAACGCCCACGAATAGCCCGACCTATCTGTACCTGTTAGGCTCCATTGCCCTGATTACGCTGCTGATTGCCTGCGTCAATTTCATGAATCTGTCAATAGCACAGGCCATCAAACGGGCAGGTGAAATCGGCGTTCGTAAAGTGCTGGGAGCCAGTGTCGGGAGCATCGTGACTCTACTTTCCAAAGATTTCCTGAAACTGGTATTGATCGCCATTGTTATTGCCAGTCCCATTGCGTGGTGGGCTATGCACCGCTGGTTGCAGGACTTCGCTTACAAAATCGACATCGAGTGGTGGGTCTTTGCCCTGGCGGGCTTGCTGGCGGTGGGGATTGCGTTGCTGACGGTCAGTTTCCAATCAGTCAAAGCGGCTTTGATGAACCCGGTGAAGAGTTTACGGAGTGAGTGAGTTTAGTTGAAGACCTCGGCTAAGGGTATCTCAATAGTCAATAGGGTGTCTTTTAGAATGTCGTCCCCGTGGAAAAACGTGTAATGAAATGGGTTATCGTAAACCAAAATGGCTTGAAGGTCAGGAATAACAATCCAGCACGATTGAAGGCCGAAATAAAAATAGGGTTCCAACTTAGTCACCATGTCTTTGGTGCTTTGCGAGGCCGACTGGATTTCTACGGCTAACAAGGGAGCATCGGTTCGGCGCGACGGGTCATTTTTATAATCTAACGCGCCAGCCGGGTACAAGACTAAATTGGGGGTACTGCCATCGGGTTTGGTCGCTAACGTAACCTCGCTGGCAATACGAAACTGGTTAGGGTAGTTAACCGCAATCTGAATAATTAAATTGGCTTGAATGGCCCCGTGGAGTAAGGTTGGCATTGGTTTCTTTCGGTCAAGTTCGTAAGCAGAGAGAGAAGTCTCTTCTACGGTTTCGGTCAATAGCTCCATAAAACGACGAGTTTTTTCAAAGATAATCAAAACAACAAAAACGATGTTCAGAAACTACCTCAAAATCGCCTGGCGGAATATCGTCACCAACAAGGCGTATTCAGCCATCAACATTGGTGGACTGGCCGTGGGTATGGCGGCCACGCTGCTTATTTTTCAGTACGTCGCTTTTGAGCGGAGTTACGACCGTTTTCACGAAAAAGCAGACCGTATTTTTCGGGTAAAGGCCGAACGATACGAAAAAGGGGTTTTGTCAACCGAATGGGCAGGTGGGCCGTTTGCCGTTGGCAACCATCTGAAAGCCGCGTTTGGGGAGATCGAAGACTACGCCAAAGTGCATGTTCGGAACAACCTGTTTCTGGAATCGAACGACCGAAAATACAAAGTTGAGCAGGGCGCATTTGCGACGCCCTCGTTTTTTACGGTATTCTCGTTTCCACTACTGACCGGCGACCGGAAAACAGCCCTGTCAGAACCGAATACGGGTGTTATTTCGGTTTCGTTGGCCAAGCGGTTGTTTGGGACAAAAAATCCGATGGGTCAGGTTATCACCATCGAACGTGAATTTCCGATCAAAATAACGGGTGTTTATCCCGATTTCCCCAAAAACTCGCATCTAAAAGCCGACTACCTGATGTCGTTAAGCACATTCCAGCGGTTGGTCAACCTTAGAAGCGAACCGGATGAAAATCTCGATAATGCATGGAACTGGGATGGCTGCCTGACGTATTTGCTCCTGAAACAAGGGGTAACTCCCGAGAAACTGGAAGCCAAATTTCCGGCTTTTCTGCTCACAAATAATCAAAGAGACCCTAAAACAGGCAATGAGCTGGCGTTACGTTTACAAGCCCTACCCGACATTCATCTGTACTCCCATTTTATGATGGAAGCCAGTGCCAATGGCGATGGAAATTCGGTGTATGTGCTGTTATGCGTGGCGTTTTTTATCATTGCCATTGCCTGGATCAACTACATTAATCTGGCAACAGCCCGTGCCATTGGCCGGGCAAAAGAAGTAGGAGTACGCAAAGCCGTTGGCTCGTATCGGAATCAGTTGATTGGTCAGTTTCTGATCGAATCGGCCCTGCTCAACTTCCTGGCCGTTGTGGCCGCATTCATCGGGATCGTGGTGGCCTTGCCGCTCTTCAATCAGTTTACGGATCAGCAGGTGGACTATTCGTTTGTGGCCTCCACCCGTTTCTGGCTTGGCTTGGGTAGTATGTATGGCATTGGTACGCTCTTGTCGGGAGCATACCCGGCGTTTGTACTCTCTAATTTCAATCCGGTATCTGTGCTGAAAAACGGGATTTCCTCCTTCAAAGAGGGCGTTTTTCTCAGGAAGTCGCTGGTGGTTATTCAGTTTGCCGCGTCTGTTTTTCTGCTGGTTGGTACCATCACGGTGTTCCGTCAATTGCAGTTCATGCGTAGCCAGAATTTAGGCATCGATATTGGGCAAACGCTGGTGCTGGACAAGCCGATGAATGACTCAACCCGAATTAACCAAACAAAGGCATTCAAGACATATTTACTCCGGCAGTCGGCTATTAAAAGTGTTGCCGTGTCAGGCACGATTCCCGGCGAAAAAGTGGAGTTCAACGCGGGGGGAATCCGGTTGGCGGGTACGCCCGAAGCAACCGGCAAACAGTACCGTATCATCGGGGTTGACTATGACTTTATCAACTCATTCGGTATGAAAGTGATCGCCGGGCGCACGTTCGACACAAAACTGGGCGAGAAAGATGCCGTAGTTTTCAACCGAACCGGAATCAGGCAGTTGGGCTTTACCAGTCCTGAGAAAGCACTGGGACAGAAAATCGATTTCTGGGGCGATATTCTTACTATCGTTGGCGTCGTGGATGATTTCCATCAGCAGTCACTTCGGGAAGCTTACGAGCCACTGATTTTACGGTTGGACCCCGGTGTCAACGGGCAGTTCTCCATCAAGCTGGCCAATGGTAATCCAAGCCACGCTATTGGAGTTGTTAAACAAG
>JAJAYX010000660.1 GCA_026785985.1 Rudanella sp.
GACCGGCCCAACCCAACGGTAGTGGTGCTGACACCGGGCATCTATAATTCAGCCTATTTTGAACACTCGTATCTGGCCCAGCAAATGGGTGTTGAACTGGTCGATACCCGCGATTTGGTCGTGTCGGGTGGTTATGTAAAGATGCGCACCACCAAAGGGTTCCAGATTGTCGATGTGATTTACCGGCGCATCGACGACACGTTTCTGGACCCGCACACCTTCAACCCCAACTCCATGATTGGGGTACCGGGTCTGTTCGAGGTTTACAAAAAAGGTCGCGTGGCTCTGGCCAATGCTCCCGGCACGGGCGTTGCCGACGACAAGGTGATTTATGCCTATGTGCCTCGTATTGTGAAGTATTACCTTGGCGAAGACCCGATTATTCCCAACGTCAAAACCTACATCTGTGGCGAAACCGAAGACTGCGAATACGTGCTCGACAATATTGCCCAGTTGGTGGTGAAAGAAGCCAACGAAGCAGGCGGCTATGGCATGTTGATTGGACCCAAAGCTACGGCTGAAGAGCATGATTTGTTCCGTCAGAAAATTCGGGATAACCCACGCAATTACATCGCTCAACCCACTATTTCGCTGTCGCGGGTGCCGTGTTTAGTCGGTAATCAGGCGGAGGGACGGCACGTTGATTTGCGCCCCTATATTTTGTTTGGCGAAGAAGTTAACGTCATTCCGGGCGGTCTCACCCGCGTGGCTCTTCGCAAGGGGTCGCTGGTGGTGAACTCCTCGCAGGGCGGGGGCGGCAAGGACACCTGGGTGCTGTATTGACCTTTTCCCTATCTTTGCGGCCACTTCAACCGCGCTGATTTGATTGACGTAAGCATCATTATTGTAAATTATAAAACCCCGCAACTCATTCTGGATTGTCTGCAATCGGTGTACGCCCATACGAAAGGGGTTGACTTTGAGGTGATTGTGGTCGATAATGAATCGCAGGACAATAGCCGTGCCCTGGTGCTGGCCCAATACCCGGACGTTCGCTGGCTCGACATGGGATACAATGCGGGCTTCTCGCGGGCCAACAACCTCGGCATCGACCAGGCAACAGGCCGAAATATTCTGTTACTGAACTCCGACACGCTGCTGATTGATGACCTGCTTACCCGGCTGGCGGGGGTTCTCGACAATCAACCCGATGTGGCCGCCGTGGGTGCCATGCAGATTAACCGGGAGGGGGACGTTCATTACCAGATTTTTGACACCTTTGGTAAGATTCGGCGGCATTTTTACATTGTCCCCCAGTCCAATTTTTTTCGCAAACTTCTATACAAAGCCATTCCGGATACGCACTACGATGACCCTAATGAGGTCGACTGGCTTTCGGGTGCCTGCATCATGACCCGCCCGTCGGTGATCGAGAAAGCGGGCAAACTGAACGATAGTTTTTTCATGTATGGAGAGGATGTGGAATGGGGCCATCGACTGGGAAAACAAGGACGGATGTTGATGCTGCGCGATGCTTTTGTGGTTCATTTGGAATTTGGCAGCAGTGACACCTACCAGCAACACATTCCCACGCACATCAACCGATTCAAAACTCAGGCGCAGGTCTCTAACCTGCTCTGGATTAGAAAACAATATGGCATTGGGGCTTATCTGTTTCTGATTTTTCATTACCTCACGCTCGTTCCGATTATTTTTCTCTGGAAAATCAGCGTTAACCTCCACAACCGTCAACCCCTGCTGGGTGATCTGGACACCCAGAAACGTTTCGCCCGCCAAGTCGGCACCTATCTCCGTTTCCTTCCCGACACCCTGCTGAACCGGAAGGGGTTTTATAAGGTAGTAGAGACGCAAGATTTTGCGTCTCTACGGTAGGAAAAAATACACTTTCCGGGCTATAATCGTTGATAGAAAAGTTAGGCAACTCTTTCTATGCACCCACGATTTACTTACTGGCTTGCCCTCGTTCTGATGCTGGGTATGCTGGCCCCTACCCTCACTTATGCCACCCACGTTCGGGCGGGAGAAATCACGACCCGACGTTTACCCGGTGACCGGCTCACCTACGAAATTACCCTCACGGCCTATTACGACGAATCTCCTTCTGGTAGACAGGCGGCAGACTTGGCCGAAGAAGTTCCTTTTTGTCTTGGCGATGGAACAACAATTGGAGTACGCAGGACTTCCCGTGTCTATATTAATAACCGGACAAGTTCCGTCAATACCTACCGGTTTACGTATACCTACCAGGGACCAGGGGTGTATCAGATCTCGGCATTGTTGGTAAACCGGAATCAAAACACAATGAACCTTCGGCAACCATCAGACCAAATTTCGTTCTGGATCAGAACGACTATCCAGGTGAACGCGGCCCTGGGCCTCAACGCCACCCCCGTACTGCTTAACCCTCCGCTGGACTCGGCCCGCATTGGCCAGAAGTTTTGCCATAACCCCGTTGCTTTCGACATTGATGGGGACTCGCTCGCCTATCGGATGGCTATTCCGCAGGAGGCAAATTCGTCTGGCATTTGCCGGGGATTCAATGTAAACGGCTACCGGGACCCCGCCCGTGGTCTGGATCCCAACGCCCAGAACGAAACAAAAAACGGACCTGCTACGCTCACCATCAACCCCCTCACCGGCGACCTCTGCTGGGATTCGCCCGCTGTTGCAGGGCAATACAATATTGCCTTTATTGTGGAAGAATGGCGCGATGGAGTACTCATTGGCGAGATCACCCGCGATATGCAGATCATTGTGAACGACTCCAAAAATAACCGGCCCCTGCTCGACCCGTTGCCTGATCTCTGCCGGGAAGCCGGTTCACTCATTCAGGTGCCAATACGGGCTTATGACCCTGACGGTCATCGGGTTGAGATAACGGCATTCGGGGGCATATTCAACCGCAATCCTGATGGTACTGCCTATAATCCTGCCATTATAGCACCCCCTTTTGCTACCTTAGTAACGCCCGCTCAACCTCAGTCCGGTACGGCCACCGGCACCATCCGCTGGCAAACGGCCTGCGCCCACGCCCGTACGGAAGACTATGATGTGCTGGCCCGCGTTGTCGACTTCCCCGGTCGAACCGCCAACCAGCTCGCCACCCTCCAGTCTTTCCGAATCCGAATCATCGCCCCCCGACCAACCGGACTCACCGCCCGACCACAGGTCACCACCACCGGCCGCGCCATTCGCCTGAGCTGGAACGACTATACCTGCATCCCCATCTCTACCACTGGCTCTGTCATGGTCGTTTACCGACGCGAGGGGTGCAATCCCATTCCGTCCTTAAGCTGCGCGACTGGCCTTTCAGCCAGTGCAGGCTATACCCAGATCGGCACGGTACCCATCGGAACGACCACTTTTGTTGATACCACCACCCTGCGCAGAGGAATCTCTTACTCCTACCGAATCGTGGCCCGCTTCTCGCCCATTCCACTGGGCGGAGAAAGCGTCGTCTCCGATCAGGTATGCCTCGAACTGCCCCTGCTGGCTCCCCTCATCACTCAGGTCACCGTCGACTCCACCGCCACCCAGCGCGGGCAGATCACCGTCCGATGGACCCGGCCCATTGGCCTCAACCCCGCCGACGGGGGCAGCCCCTTCCAGTACCGGGTGTTCCGGGCCACTGGCCTGACCGGCACGGCCTTCACCCAGATCACCGCCATCACCTCCGCCCTAACCCCCGGCGTGGCTGATACGGTGTACGTGGATCGGCAGCTCGACACCGAAGCCAACGCTTATCGCTACCGGATTGATTTCTACCAGACCACCAACGGCATCTTCACCCGAGTGGATGCCGCCGAGCCCGCTTCCAGCCCCCGGCTCACGCTGAACGCGGGCCTGCGCCAGATCGAGCTGGTCTGGGCCACCAACACCCCCTGGTCTAATGACAACCAGACCCACCGCGTCTACCGCTCCCGACGGGGCCGAAACACCCCCCTCGAACTCATTGCCCAGGTCAGCGTACAGGCTCAACCATATCGCTACACCGACACGGGAATACGCGGTTTGCTGGCCGGGGTACGCAGTCTAAGTTTATCGGTGGACAGCAACTACTGCTACCGGGTGGAAACCATCGGTAGCTACACCTCTACCACCTCCCTGGGCAACCGCCTGCTCAACAACTTCTCCCAGATCGTTTGTGGCAGCCCTTCCGATACCACCCGAC